>JBIOEB010000029.1:0-21587 GCA_044445585.1 Candidatus Berkiellales bacterium | reverse complement strand
ATGTGATCATTGAACAATGGATCGACGGCAAGGACTTTTTCGTCAGTATTGTTGGTGAAACGGTGTTGCCTTCAGTCGAGGTGCATGTGCCAGGGCAATTTTACGATTATGAAGCTAAATACAAATCAGAAGTGACACAATATTTGTGTCCTGCGCCCATTTTGCCTCAGCAAGAAGAAGCGCTTAGAGCATTGGCTTATCAAGCGTTTACTGCTTTGGGGTGCGAAGGTTGGGGGCGAGTCGATTTAGTGCAAGATATCCAAGGAAAATTTTGGGTGTTAGAGGTGAATACTGTCCCGGGGATGACTTCCCACAGTTTAGTTCCCATTTCGGCGAAAGCGGTTGGGATGAATTTTGATGAGTTAGTTTTAAAAATATTAACCACCACTTGCCAAGATGATCTGGAAAAACCAGTGATTGCTGTGGCTCAAGGTTAAATAGGCCAAAGATGACGTTCAAATGGCGTAAATCGAAGCGAAGTGACAAAAAATCCCTTACCCCAGTAAAGGGGCGAAAACGTTACGTCGAGGCTTTTATTGGCGCTTGTGTGTTTTTCTCGGTCGGTTACTTTCTTTTTTGGTGTTTTGATCCAGCAAACTTCCCTATTTTATCGGTAAAATTTGTGGGGGAACGAAAATTTATTGCTGAGCAGGATTTGCGAAAAATGGTTCGCCAAGAAATAAATGAAGGATTTTTTAGATTAAAAGTTTCAAACTTGCGCGCGCAATTGTTATCATTGCCTTGGGTGAAAGAGGTCGACATCCGAAAAGTGTGGCCAGATCAGTTAGTTGTGCACTTTGCTGAGCATACTCCAGCAGCATTGTGGGACAAAGCTGGGTTGTTAAGTTCGAAGGGAACCTTGTTCGAACCAGAATTTTTGGCAAAGAAATTTTCTTATTTGCCACTATTAACAGGCCCTGAAGGGCGTCATTCCCAGGTATGGGATCAATTTTCAGAAATGAGTGAGATTTTGGCGCCGCTCAAATTAAAGATAACGCAAATGGAGCTTGCTCCGCGAGGTGCTTGGCAGTTGCGATTATCGAATGGCATAACGGTTGTGCTGGGTACAGACGACATCCTGCAGCGACTTCGCCGTTTTGTGCAGGTTTATCAAAAGCAATTATCGCAGCGTGCGCGCGAAATGGCTTATGTTGATCTGCGTTATACCAGTGGCATGGCCATTGGTTGGAAGACTAGTTAAAAGTTGTAAAAGGGGACTAACAATAAAATGTCTAAAAAACCCGACAAAAATTTAATCGTAGGCCTAGATATTGGCACTTCTAAAGTCGTCGCCATTGTCGGTGAGATCACACCCGAAGGCCTTGAAGTGATAGGAATGGGTTCTCATCCTTCAATCGGAATTAAACGCGGTGTTGTGGTGAATATCGAAGCGACAGTGCATTCCATTCAACGTGCGGTTGAAGAAGCAGAGTTAATGGCAGGTTGTCAGATCCATTCGGTTTACACAGGCATTGCTGGTAGCCATATCAAAAGTTTAAATTCGCATGGGATTGTTGCGATCCGTGATCACGAAGTGACGCAAATCGATGTTGATCGTGTCATTGAAGCCGCAAAAGCCGTGGCCATTCCAGCGGATCAAAAAATTCTTCATATTTTACCGCAACAATTTATTATCGATGCGCAAGATGGCGTCAAAGAACCTATCGGCATGTCTGGTGTTCGTCTTGAAGCCAAAGTACATATGGTAACGGGCAGTGTGAGTGCGGCGCAAAACATTGTGAAATGTGTGCGTCGTTGCGGTTTAGAAGTCGACGATATTATTTTAGAGCAATTGGCTTCTAGTTATGCAGTACTCACCGACGACGAAAAAGAATTAGGTATTTGTTTAGTGGATATTGGCGGTGGCACAACCGATATTGCAGTATTTACTCAAGGTGCGATCCGTCACACTGCGGTGATCCCTGTTGCGGGTGATCAAGTAACGAACGACATCGCAGTTGCATTGCGCACTCCGACGCAAAATGCTGAAGCAATCAAGTTAAAATATGCCTGTGCGTTAGCGCGATTAGCCGATCCTGCCGATATGATAGAAGTGTCTGGCGCATCGGATCGCCCGTTAAGACGATTATCTCGAGCTACTTTAGCGGAAGTCGTAGAGCCACGTTACGAAGAGTTATTCAGCTTGATTTATGCTGAATTGCAACGTCATGGATTAGACGAAGTGATCGGCTCGGGGATTGTAGTCACCGGTGGTTGTGCGAAAATGGAAGGGGTCGTGGAATTGGCCGAAGAGATATTCCGCATGCCAGTGAGGTTAGGATATCCTCGTTATGTCACTGGGATGGTTGATGTTCTTCGCAACCCGATTTACTCTACCGGCATTGGATTGCTCCTGTATGGGCGGCAGCAGCAGCTTGAGCGACAAATTGACACATCAACCAGTCAAGGGTTGCCAGGCATGTGGGGGCGCGTAAAGCGCTGGTTCCAGGGGAATTTTTGAAGTTTTAGGAGACAAGATGAGCGATCGTGAAGTATTTGAATTAATGGAAAGTTACCCACAAACCGCTGTGATCAAAGTCATAGGGGTCGGTGGCGGCGGTGGTAATGCTATCGAACATATGGTTGAAGCAAATATCGAGGGCGCAGATTTTATTCTTGCGAACACGGATGCTCAAGCCTTGCAAAAAGCAAAGGCAGGCACCGTACTTCAACTGGGGGCCAATCAGACTAAAGGTCTGGGTGCAGGCGCGAATCCCGAAGTGGGTAGGCAAGCAGCTTTAGAAGATAGCGATCGTATTCGTGAAGTATTACGTGGCGCGGATATGGTGTTTATCACTGCAGGTATGGGAGGTGGTACCGGTACCGGCGCTGCTCCTATTGTTGCAGAAATTGCGAAAGAATTAGGTGCATTAACCGTCGCGGTCGTCACTCGACCATTTCCATTTGAAGGGCGTAAGCGTCAAATGGTGGCAGATGAAGGGATCCGCGCATTAAGCCAACGTGTTGATTCATTAATCACCATCCCAAATGAAAAACTCCTGACCGTTTTAGGTAAAGGCGTTACCTTGTTAGATGCATTTCGTGCTGCCAACAATGTATTGTTAGGCGCAGTTCAAGGCATTGCCGAATTAATTACACGTCCCGGATTAATTAACGTCGATTTTGCGGATGTGCGCACGGTCATGTCCGAAATGGGTGTTGCCATGATGGGAACCGGCACTGCGCGTGGTGAAAATCGCGCACGAGAAGCCGCCGATGCAGCCATATCGAGCCCACTATTAGACGACATCGATTTAGCCGGTGCAAAAGGAGTTTTAGTCAATGTGACTGCAGGCATGGATCTTTCCATTGCTGAATTTGAAGAAGTGGGTGATGCAATTAAGAGCTTTACTTCTGATGATGCTACTGTGATTGTGGGAACGGTGATTGATCCTGCAATGGGTGATGAATTACGAGTGACACTGGTTGCAACTGGGCTAAGTAGTAGCAGCAGTTCAGGTAGTGCTTCGTGGGTCGAAGAGCGAGTTGAGCCACGCGAACATCCCCGGATGATGCGTCAACCGCTGAAAAGACCGGTAACTGCGCAGTCGCATGCCGTAGCTCGTAAAGAAACGGTCACAGAAGAATTAGATTATTTAGATATTCCAGCCTTTTTGCGTCGTCAATCTGAAGATTAAGCAAAAGGCATTGCATAGGATCGCAAGTCAATGGCAAAACAACGAACTTTTAAAAATGTCATTCGTGCAACGGGCGTAGGCGTTCATACTGGGAATAAGGTTTCTTTAACCTTAAAGCCAGCGCCGGTTAATACAGGTATTATTTTTCGACGAACGGATTGTGATCCGGTTGTAGAAATTCCTGCTCGTGGCGAGTATGTCGGTGATACTTCTTTTTGCACCACGTTAATGAAAGATGGTGTGCGGGTTGGTACCGTTGAGCATATTTTGTCGGCAATGGCAGGTCTTGGCATTGATAATGCGATCATCGAAGTGAATGCTCCAGAAGTTCCTATTATGGATGGCAGCGCAGGGCCTTTTGTATTTTTAATTCAATCTGCTGGAATTAAAGAACAAGCTGCAAACAAACAATTTATTAAAATTAAAAAAGCGGTTGAAGTGCGTGATGGCGATAAATCTGCTCGCATCGAACCGTTTGATGGCTTTAAAGTTGCTTTTGCAATCGATTTCGATCATCCCGTGATCCGAAATGGTGGCCAATTATTATCGGTAGATTTCACTTCTATGGCGTACATCAAGCAAGTCAGCCGCGCACGAACCTTTGGTTTTCTTTCCGATCTAGAATATTTACGAGCCAATAATTTAGCCTCGGGTGCAAGTTTAGATAATGCCATTGTGTTGGATGAATATCGGGTATTAAACGAAGATGGTTTACGTTATAAAGATGAATTTGTTCGTCACAAAATTTTAGATGCCATTGGCGATTTATATTTACTTGGGCACGGCATTATCGGTGCATTTTATGGTGTAAAATCGGGGCATACCTTAAATAATAAATTGATCCGCGCCTTAATGGCCGATGAAAGCGCATGGGAACTTGTGAGCTTTGAATCTACTGCTCCCATTACTTATGTTTCCCCTGAATTTTTAGGAAAAGAATTACCGGTGCTGAGCGAGTCGTTCTAAACTTGCTACTAACGATTCACTTCCCGTTTGGTTTTTTAAACTTTCGGCAAGTGTCAATAATTGCGCAACGGTTTTTTCCGATAAATGAAGCACTTCCTTTTCTTTTTCATTTTTTAAATCCAACGGTGCAATGCGATGTGTTTGCACTTTGATTTGGATCGACGCCAGCCCCGCCCACATTTTAATTCCTCGCAATTTACTCAAAAGTGTTGGAACGTGAAATCTTAATTTGGTTGCGTATGCCGCACTTTCACAAAAAAGCGTTAAAATACCTGCTTCATAGCATCCCACCCGGCAATGCGGGATCAGATCGGGTTCAAGAATTTGCACAAAGGCTTGATTTAATTCTTCAATCGCGCGCGCTTGGTTGATCAGTTTGCCGAGCGGGGTGTCGGAGGTTTGCAGTAGTGTGTGGATGGGGGTGGAGATCATCAGTGAGAAAATTCCAAATCATGCCGATTTTTTAGTTATTTTATCATTCTCGTGTTTCGTATAAAATAGGTACGTGATAGATTTTACGATGTAATTATTTGTGATAGCTTTATAACATTTAAGTTGAAATAAGGAAGTATGCTATGCAAGGTTTTTCATTTGAAGCACTTAGGGATTATCTTGATCGCATGAAAGTTAAGCCGGATCATCTTGATCGCATGAGAGATAAGTCTGCTAGTGGTCCTTTAGCTCTAGATGATTATTTTCCAGCAGACAGTTTTCGTTTGCGACTTCTAAAGGATTATTTTTCAAATCCAACGACACTGAACGTAGATGATATACTGAAAAATAGCTATTCTAATGACACTCGAAACCTTTTTTGGGGAATTATGCGTAATTTTGCAGAAGGGTTTCACGAGGATTTGCAAACCGTGTTAAACACAGTATTGCAATTAGACATTCAACATTGGCGTTGCAAACACAATGGACGTCAATCCGGTCTTTGGTTTCTAGCGGTTGGTTTAGCTCGAAAGCAAAAGAACGAAGAAGGGCTTCATGATCTCGGCTGTAAAGTTCTGGATCGTTTAAAGGGTCATTTAACAGCAGCCGATCTTCTTAATCGACCTAATAAATCTAAAGAGGAGGATCCCAAGCCAGTACGCGTGATCGAATTAATTGCCTCCCAAACTGATTCGCCCCCTATTAGAGCTTTTATGTTACAGGAAGTTTTAGATAGAATATTATTGGTGGATCAAAACCATCCTTCGTTATTATCAGATTTAGTCCCTCCGTTGGATGTTATTCGTCGAAAGCTGAGGGAGGGTGCTAAAGAATTAAACGATGAAGATATTAAAGTAATAAAAACTGCTCTTAAACTTAAACATAATGAGCAGCACCTTGTTAAGCTGGATGCGCCACCTTATTTTGGTTGTAACGAGGATCCTGGACATCCCCCTTTTCGTGGTATTCTGTACAAAAAAAATACGCTAAAGTACTTATCTTTAACAATTATAAAGGGCCTCACTGCTGATACTTTAGAAAACTGTAGTGAACTTCTCAGTGAACTTCTCTCTTTTATCAAGGGAGGAAAAGCTGATGAAGCCCTTATGAAAAATATAGTGAATTACTTGTACGATAATCTTACTTTTAATCTACCTACCAAATGTGCCATAACGAGACAAATCTACGCGGAGAAACTCCATGGTATTAAAATGCATCTAATGCCTCCTGGTCAAGGTTTTACCCCTCAAGAAAAAGAGAGCCTGTCAGCGGCATTGGAGTGCTTGCAACGCGAAATGTATATTGATTTACTCATTGCAGGGCGCCCACGAAAAACCATCAAAGAAGTAATTAATAAAACATTAGAAGAACCTAATACACTTAAACGTCGATTGTTTTTGAGTAAAATTGGGGAATATCATATTCAATCTCATTTTAGAAATGTCAGAGACTTTCAATTATCTCCTGATCGTTTTGATATTGATTCTATTAGCCATGTTGATTTTATTGGTATTTGTGAGCGTGAAGCTCTCTTATATCAGCAAGATCAACTAGCACTGCAATTAGGTCAATTAACCCTTTCACTTGAAGGTGTCGATCAAGCACTACAACGACAGCAAGGGTTTCTTCCAGATTGGGGAAGAGTGCGCGATAGTTCAGAGCCAGTACTTCAAGCTATTCCACAAGCTGCATCTGATTCAACCCCAGGCACGGATGGGGGGACGCTTAGACACCACTAGAAACAATTTCATTTGATTTTATCTCTTTTATTATTGTTTTCCCTTCTCATTCTGGAAGAAAGTCTTTATAATTTTCCCCAAATTATTCAAAGTTCCTGTGCGATTCAGGTACTTAATTAGCATTCTAAATCGCTTCTTCATATCTGTCGACAAGGAAATGTTCCATGAATCCGACACAAGATCAAATTACACCACATCCTTTTATGCTTAATGGAATGATGCGTTGTTATAACTTTTTCCCCACGCAGTTTGGTAGCATCACTGAAATGAAGGAGTACCTAAAAGCAATTGCTGACATGGGATTTAACGCATGTTGGATTAACCCAATTCAATTATCTGGTGATGTCAAAGAAATGTTTAGACCTGATAAATCGAATGGGGTTTCTGATGGGAACGAAGTGACACACAGTATTTACGCGATGAAGGGCAGCAAAGAATTCTCACCATTCTTCAAAGTAGATGAAAAATCATTACAAGAATTTACAACATGCTGTTGGGAGCTTGGTATTGTTCCCCTGTTTGATTTGGTCCTCAATCATGTTTCGTTAGATGCACCGATAATAGAGGAAAAAAAAGAACGCAATTGGTTCAAGTCTTCAACAGGAAGTTTTCCCGACACGCTTCCTTTTAATTATGAAAACGATGATGCTCGCCAAGCAATACTTAAGGAATTTTGGGAGCCCTATATTAAGCGTTATATAGAAGATTATGGTTTTGGTGGGGTTCGTGTAGATGCTGTTCGCCATTTGCGGCCAGACGTCAGACAAGCCGTTTATAATTATATAGACGAATTGACGCGAAAAAATCATAAGGTACCGGCGGTTATTTTAGACGAAGCGCTATTTGATGATAAAAAAAACCTAGGGCAATTTGTTAAGAAGAAGTTGCTTTTGCAGGAAACAGGCCCGACCCATATCACAAACGGTGTTTATTATGCGGTGCGAGAAAAAAATGGCGGTTTAGAAGACTGGGTGAAAGTCCAAGAAGGTTTAAAAGCTCAAGTAGTTTTTACAAGGAAAGATGGTAGTGTTCGAGAAGGCGCTAAAGGTGGTTGTATTAATTTTAGTGGGAATCACGATCATACTTCTTTAGCGATGCAAGTTTTACTTGATATTGCCTATGAAAATTTAGATCCTGATTTGAAGCAACAATTGGTTCTTTTAAAAAAAATCGAGGAAAACGATAAAAGAAAAGATGATTCTGTAACTCACGTGTTTTTATTTTCTTATGTTCAAGAACTTGAAAAGAAAATTGAGGCTAAAGACTCAAATGTAATTGAAGAAGTAAAAAAGCGCCTTCGTGAGAAAATAGCTTTAGCAGCTTTGCATGGTAGCGGGGGCTGGTATATGCTTTCGGGTGATGAGTACGGAGATTTACTTGCCAAGTCAGTTTTTCGTCGTGCTAATGCCCCAACACAAGATTTTTATGCTCAAAGGGTCTTTTGGCTATTTTCAGCTCAAAATAAAGAAAAAGACATAGCGAAAGTAGCGGAAGAAGTTCTTAAAGAGATGGCAAAAGAAAATATTCAAAAAGACGCCGAACCAAATCAATATGATAAAAAAGCTATAAAAGAGACTTATCATCGTTTAGCAGGTAAGCAAGAACAGCAAACACGTTTATTAGCGGCGTATATTGAAAATTTGCGCCATCAAATTAATGCGGGTGATTCTAAAACGTTTGAGGTGTTTGCTCAAAGAATGAGTTTGGCAGGATCCCCCGTTGGCAGTAATGAGGAAGCGTATGAGCGAAAAGCACGGGATCGCTTAAATAGATGGGGAAGCCATTTTGACTTGACAGCCTATATCACTAGGATAAACACAATATTAGCGGAATTACCTACGTCTAAATTTGGTTTTTGGAGCGAAGTGATCCGATTAGGCAGTAACCCTGATCTAGTGATCGTGGTGAGAAGAAATGCAATGGGATTTGAATCACCAACCGAAACCGATTTAGTTATCGTGAATTTAAAGGAAGATTTAGTAGAATTAACTGAAAAAGACATTGAGCAAATTGCAATAGAATTCCAAAAAAGAACAGATCCACTTCATTTTAAAGCAGCTAATGAGTGTGTGATGAGCTGCTTGAAAACAGGGCAGATCCAGCATGATGAAACAATAACTCTTCCTATATGGCAGCATTCACCGAAAGATCACGAAAACGATTTTCTAATGTTTCCTCGACAAGACAATAAAAAACCCGCCGATCGAAAAGAACCTAAACGCACAGCTAGAAATCCAAATCCACAAAATAATCGCCAATCATCTTTTACTCCTCACTTTGACGAAAAAAGAGAAGTCAATGAGATCACAAGTATGATGCAACAGTGCACCCTTACACCACCAGGGACTCAAAATGAAAAAAGAAAGATCGCTGAGATCACTAATATGATGGAACAGGTCACCTTTACACCACCAGGGACTCAAAATGACGTTAAATCTGATTTCGTTAATTTTTTAATGCGTAAAAAGAATAAAAATGTATGAAGCCCTCTTTTAGAAGGGGCCTGACTGCAAGCTTCCATTTTTAACATGATTATTGTACAGTGCTGATTTTAATCATGGTGATCAGCAAAACCCTTCATGTTTAATTTAGATATTTTACTAAAAGGAAATAACAGTTTAGGCATAACATGAGAATTTAAGGAGTAAGATAATGGCTATCAATAATGCATTAATATCCCCGAGGTCCTTGCTTAAAAAAGTAGCTTATATTGTAGCGATGGTTTGTATAGGTATTTTGATGGCCAAATTTGCTTATGGCATATCTGCTTTTTTAGGCGTCTTTACCTCAGCGGCTTTCTTAGCCCCAGCTGTGGTGACTAATTTATTGTTTTTTGCGGGAATTATGTTTCTTGCGACGCTCGCAACGAAAGGGATAGTTAAGGCTGTAACTGCAATATATAAAAACGCCCTCAATTATTTAAGGAATAATTATTTTTCTGTAGACAAACAAAAAAAGGGCGATCAAACAAATTCTTTGCAAAAATTTTTTAGAGGGATGGTTTCTGCATATCAAAAAAAATCCTTAAGAAGATATTTGGGAGAGATTGCTTATTCATTGATAGCAAAACCAAAAAGATTTTTGGAAGAGAATACCTCTTCATATCAAAAACTTTTTGAAAATATTATCTCTTCAATCATTTCATTTTTTGTCGTTGCTTTAAGTATGCTTGCGATGGCAAGGCTGTTTCCAATTGGTCGAACAGATGGGGAAGTAATCCTTAATGATGAGAGTGCTATCGGGTTAACCGGCGGCGCTACCTTATTAATGGACACCTCGCGTGATGTTACTGACGCCATAAATCGTACGGAAGCTTTTATTGATGAAGTGGGCAATTATTATGGTTACTCAATGCCGAAACATCCGCGCAAAGCGTCAGTAGGAGAGCCTGTGCAATCATCACTGCCACTCAAAGTCCCAAAACCGAGTAGGCGATTCAGCCAGGGTGCTTCAACAGGGGATGCTTAATCGCTTTGATTTGGCAAAGTGGCCATCGTCGATTTAACCTATGCAGCGATAACTTTAGGAGTCGCTGCGATAGAATTTTTTTATTTAATTTTTTTCACGCGGGCGCTATGCCTAATTCCTTCATTGTCGATAGTGCTGCCAAAACCAGCAGGGTATTACCTAGCGTAAGTGCTTCACGTTCACGTCTACGTTTTACGGCCCCCTAAAAAGTCATTAAAAACAATGAGGATAAAGGACACAAAATCGGCAGTGTTGCTAATCGTTAACCCGGTTTGAGCCGCCGCCCTTCAAGCAAACTAAAAACGTTGTATATAAAACAAAGCGGGTATATTTTTATCGGAGCTTATCAGACACAAATCAGAAATGTCACATTAATATGTTAAATATCAATTGGTTATATCTTTTCAAGGTAGTGTCATCTGCTTCCTGCTAGTAACGGTATTTAGAGTTGACCTAGGGGCTTTAATAATATATATTATTAAGTATATACTTTTAGTGGGGAAGGTAAGATGAACAAAGCAAAATTATTCCAAAATGGCCAAAGCCTTGCGGTGAGGTTACCTAAAGAGTTTAGAGTTAAGGGCAAGGAGGTATTTATCAAAAAACAAGGAAGAATGATTGTTTTAATACCAATTAATGAAGATCCTTGGCTAGAATGGGTGCAATCGTTAAGTATGTTTTCTGCCGACTTCTTAGAAGATAGAAAGCAACCCAAAGTCCAAAAAAGAGAACCATTATGAAATATCTTTTAGATACTAATATTTGTATCTATATTATCAAGAAATCTCCTGCTTCGGTTATTAAAAAATTCCACTCGCTTGCCATCGGCGATATAGGAATTTCGACAGTAACACTAGCAGAACTAGAATATGGCGTTGCCAAAAGTGCCTATAAACATAAGAATCAAGAAGCATTAATCAATTTTGTTATACCATTAGAAATTTTAGATTTTGATGCCAATGCTGCAAGTACCTATGGCAAAATAAGAGCAGAATTAGAGCGTACTGGAAAACCCATCGGCTCAATGGATATGATGATCGCTGCTCATGCACTAGCAATGAATGTAGTTTTAGTAACAAATAACGAAAAGGAATTCGTAAGAATCAAAGGCATACAACTTGAAAATTGGGTTTCATCTGATTAATTATGGTGAGCTTATCGGATCATCCCCCACTAGGTGTTCGGCCTTATAATTGAATAACTGTTCGTGAAAGCCGAACACACAAATTACCCTATATGACCATTTGTCAGCTTGCATAGTAAACTCATCAAAAAATTATATTTCACTACTAGCCAACAACGTTATTTATTGTTAATATCCCTTTCAATAATCGTTCAATTATCCTTTCATACCAACTCCAAGGAGTTCATACATGTTAGTAATTACCAGCCACTAAAGTTTTCGCACAAGTCGTGTATAGCTTTTGCTGATAGTTATTTTCTGTAAGTTATCCTTTAAAACCGAGCACTTGTGTGATTACCAATCATAAACCAGGCCTCGGTTTTTTTTATTGGGAGACTTGATATGAACTTCAATAAACATTCTAAAATTCCATACTTTAGCTTGATCCAGAACGTTTGGCATTACGGCGCTAAGTGGCGCCTAACGATTATCGTTTATTATCTCGCTTTTATTATTGCTCAAGCGAGCTTAAGTTTAAGCCCTTATGCTTTTGGGCGCGCCATTGATGTATTGCAAAATTTTGCAGCGAATAGGCTTTATGAGGTGATATTTTGGCTTTGCTTTGGTGTTGCGGTTTTACTTATATTTTGGCTGTTTCATGGTCCTGCAAGGATTGTAGAGCGTAAAATAGCTTTAAAAATACAGCAAGCCTTTCAGCTAAAACTCTATGAGGATATTACGCATTTACCACTTAAATGGCATCAGGATCACCATTCTGGGAATACCATTACACGTGTTAACCGTTCTGCTGCTTCGCTTTATCGTTTTGCAGGTGATCAATTTGTCTATATTGAAACAATTGTTAGATTTTTGACGTCCATTAGTTTTTTACTTTGGATATCATTGCCGGTAGGCCTGATCAGTTTGTTCTGCTGCATCATCGTCATGACAATGATTGTATCTTTTGATCGTAAATTAATTCCACTCTATGCTGCAGAGAATGAAATCGAAAATCATGTCGGTGCTGTCTTTTTTGATTACATCAGTAATATGACGACTGTATTAACCTTACGTTTAGGTGAGCTAACCCACAGCAACTTGTTGCAACGAATGATGTCTATTTGGCCATTTTTTAACAAAGAAGCAGTTTTAAATGAAACAAAATGGTTTCTTATGATGATGTTGTTATCTATCGTGCAAGCAGGACTTTTAATTGGGTATGTGATCCATTCGCTAAATGCAACAGGTGCAATCATGATAGGTCTCGTTGTCATGATTTTTCGCTATCAATGGGAAATTAATTCGGTTTTTCAAGATTTAAGTATGCATTTGGGGGAAATAGTACGCATGGATACAGATGTAAAGGGGGTACAACCCATTCTTGATGATATTCAGCGTTTAGCGCATGTTCCCAAAGGTGAGGCAACAGCCCGTCAGTGGCATTCAATAAAGATCCATGATCTTGCTTTCCATCATGCACTGGGTGCTGGACGTGGGCAGATTTTCAACAAAATAGATTTTAAGGTAAAACGTGGGGAAAAAATTGCGCTGATTGGTTCGAGCGGTGGTGGTAAAAGTACCTTACTGAATTTGCTATGCGGTCTTTATACGCCTTCGCAAGTAAAACTTAAAATTGATGGTTTTGCTTTTGATTCGCTCGAACCGTTGCAAGCAATAACCACTTTGATCCCTCAAGACCCAGAAATATTTGAAAATACGATTTCATTTAATATTACAATGGATTTGCCAGCAGGATCGGACGAGATTAATCAGGTTGTGAAGCTTGCAGGTTTTTCAAAAGTGCTTGAAACTCTTCCTTCTGGACTTGAAACGGATATCCGTGAAAAAGGGCTAAATCTATCGGTAGGTCAAAAGCAAAGATTAGCGCTAGCCCGTGGCCTATTTGCAGCACGATTTAGCTCTCTGATACTGATGGATGAGCCAACTTCGAGTGTTGATTTAACAACTGAAAAGGAAATTCTATCGGGTGTGATCAGTGCCTTTCCAGAGTCAGCCATGATCATCTCGCTGCATCGCTTACATTTATTACCCAATTTTGATAGCGTTATTATGCTTGAAAAAGGGGAAATTATTGCCGGTGGACCTATTTCAGAGTTACTCAATAATCCTGGACCGGTGCGTGATTTGTGGCAAAGTTACCAAGATGATTTTAAAAGTAATGGCAGGGATTGAAATCCAGCAAGAAAACCCAAAAAGTGAGCCCGTTAAAAACATTGACAAAATCAGACAAAATATACGGTGTTCCTGATGAATGGATCTTTTAAGTATTTACAGAAAGTAATAGAATACTGTATTATTTATGTCTAACCCATTCGTTTTTATATTTTGGATATATCATGAGCTTAGGCAAATCTATTTCTCACGGCAACGGTTTAAAACCTACTAGCTTTCTTAAAAGCGAAGATCAGCTCATATTTAACCAATTAATTAAATTGATTGATGAAAAAGATTATAAAAGCCTGTATAATACGCTTTTATATCAAGTTGTCTCAACTATTATTAATTCTGTCTCCCCAGAAAAAATGATAGGATTGTTACACCATGCTGCTTTGGTAAATGATGAAATTGCCTTTGATATTTTATTAAATTTTGGCGCAAAAATAGACAACGAGTGGTTACAGCTTTTTGTTGAGAAATTAAACACTGCTGCTAAGCCAACCACAGATGGTATTCATGATAGAATTTTAGGACTTTTATCCGATGAGTATTCCGCACCCAGTAAAGAAGAAATACTCGATAAAGTAAAACGCCTTCCCCCGAAAGAAGCACCAAGCATTATTCAACATTTGAACCTTGTAATAGACTTATCCCCTGTTCAATCCAAAGATAAATATCTTGGCTCTGCGTATCAAGTCCTATTTAAAGATCCTAGATTTACTCGATTAGTGATAGATGCAACAAAACATCATCCCATTAATGTAAAATTTCTCCGGGGAACAAGCCTCTATTCTTATGCTGAATGTGATTATGCCGTCAACGAGGTACATATTAGTGAAGATGTCGACCTTGATCACAAATTTGTTGCATTAATTGTTGAATTATCAAATGCTGCAAATGAACAATTAAGAAGAGTCTATTTTGCAGGTTTTACTCATCATAAATCGGCAAACGATTTTGCGCTTGCCATGGAAAGCTCAGAATATTTATCTACTGCCCCTGTGGTAGAAGTTATTAGTAGTATTTGTGAAAACCAAGCTTTACGTGAACAATTACAGAAGTGTGGTATTTCTCTTGATTTTATAATACAATTTGCTCAAAGTTATGATTTTAAATTTGACGGTTACTGGGAAGCAAATAATCAAAAAATGTCGGATAAAGATTATCCAAATAAAGGTCATTCTCATGCAGATTATTACCGAAGAGCTTTTACCCAATGGAAAACACTTCAAACAAAATTAACAGATAAAAATCAAGATAAGAAAGCAATAACTGAAAGTCCTGCCCCCTTACCGCTAACCGTGCCCAGAAAACTCGTAGCCCGGATCAAGGATTATTTAAAAGGCAATCGTTTTAATAAATCTTTGTTATATAGTTGTATTGCAGCAGTAGCTGCAGGGATCTTTAGCCTAGGAATACTTTACGCTACCGGTTCTTTGACGTTGTTATCATCAGGAATGTCAGCGGTTTCAGTATTATTTTTTGGTACGGCATTTATTTTCGCGAATAATTATTATAATAGGCCTTCTTCCAGCAAAAAGAAGGACGATCTGGTCATTGCAGAACCAAAAGAGCCTGAAATAGGAAGGCCTTCTTATTCTGCAACCTACACACCGAGCCATTCTTCGATGTTAAACAGTGAATTAACAACTACTGTTAGATCTTTGCAACCGCAGGGTGCAAAAACAACGCCTAGCCAACAATATATGAAAAGGTAATAGTTTCCTTGGCATTTGCATCGGAAATTGCACTAAATTTTGTTAGTATGTAAACATATGGCATCTAAACCAACAATGTGATATTAGTTCATATATACCCAAAGCACTTCAAGAAGCGAAGCATCGAAGAAGTGTTCTTTACGCGATGGGGGTTTCCAAAGGAGGAGAATCGCGATTCGCCCCCGTTGGTGCAAGCGCGGATCCATTCCGCACGCAGCATGCAAACAAGATAAAACAAGGATGGAATAACGAAATGAGTGCATGGTTAAAGCGTCATTCTAAATTGTATCGATCGCTTGCTCTTAACATCAGGCGGTTATCTCATACGAATTTAAATGCAGCCACCACCAAGACGCAATCCGTTCATCTGCCCCTGATAGGCTTGATTTGTGGCTTTCTGTTTGCAGTGGGCCTTTCTGCTTGGACAGGTTATCAAATTGCGATAAAACGTTTTTCTCATGAAGTGCTAGCGCCTCATGTGAGTGACTGGCAACAAGCGTTACAAGCCGATCAAAATCAAGTTCAAGATCTTGAACTACAAACCAAACAAAATTTAGAAGTGCTTACTCAATATGTTGGCCATATTGAAGCCAATTTATTGCAACTCAATGCGTTAGGGGAACGTTTAGTGTCTTCATTTTATTTGGATCCCACCGAATTTAACTTTAACGATGACATGAAAATATTATCTACCGATAAAGATAATAAAGCGTTACTGCATTCGCTTAAAGAATTAGATGCTATTTTAGAAAAAAGATATGTGCAGATGAGTGCGTTAGAACAAGCATTGCAAATGCATTCTGGGCAACGCGAGCTTAAATTGACGGGTACCGGTAAAGCGGTAACGAATGGATGGATTTCGTCTTTTTTTGGATCGCGTCGTGATCCCATCACCGGACACAAAGCGTGGCATAAAGGCGTGGATATTGCAGGTAAAGAAGGCTCCCCGATCAAAGCTTTAGCCAGTGGGGTAGTGAGCTTCGCCAATTCAAAAAGCGGATATGGGCGATTGGTCGAAATTAATCATGGTAATGGTTTATCCACACGCTATGGCCACAATAAAGAGCTTTTGGTATCTCCTGGGGAATTAGTTAGAAAGGGGCAAACCATTGCTTATTTAGGCTCTTCTGGCCGTTCAACTGGGCCCCATTTACACTTAGAAGTGCGCCAAAATGGTAAAGCGGTCGATCCTGGATTGTATTTCCCCGATCTAAAAAGAAGTTAGAAGAGCACCATAGAGCCATATGAAGGGACGGCACAGAGGCTGTCCCCTACAATTTGTGGTATATTATTTTTTTAAAGAGGGCAACCTTGCACCCCTAAACCCTAAAGGAAGTGACTAAAATCTATGTTTTCCGGACTCTTAAAAACCGTATTTGGTAGCCGAAACCAGCGGCTCATTAAACGTTATCGTAAAGCCGTTGAAGAAATTAATGCCTTAGAGCCCACGTTTGAAAAGCTCAGCATGGAGCAACTGCGAGACAAAACCGCTGAGTTAAAGCAGCGCCATCAACAAGGCGAAACCTTAAATAATTTGTTACCTGAAGCCTTTGCCGTTGTCCGAGAAGCAAGCAAACGCACTTTAAATATGCGCCATTTTGATGTGCAGCTGATTGGCGGCATGGTGCTCCATGATGGCAAAATTGCCGAAATGTCCACCGGTGAAGGTAAAACGTTGGCAGCAACCTTGCCGGTTTATTTGAATGCTTTAGCCGGATCGGTGCACGTGGTCACGGTGAACGATTATCTTGCGCGTCGCGATGCGCATTGGATGGCGCCTTTATATCGCTCGCTGGGATTAAGTGTTGGCATCGTTGTGCCGCGCATGCGTCTTGAAGTCAAAAAAGAAAGCTATTTATGTGATGTCGTCTATGCCACGAATAATGAATTGGGCTTTGATTATTTACGCAACAAAATGGCATTTAGCACCGAGGAATGTCTACAAAGAGAATTGCATTTTGCCATTGTCGACGAAGTCGACTCTATTTTGATCGATGAAGCACGCACGCCTTTGATTATCTCAGGCGCTGCGGAAGATAGCTCTGATCTGTATATTAAAATGAATAAGATTGTGCCACTGCTGACACCACAACAAGTGAAAGATGGCCCGGGTGATTATACCATCGATGAAAAAGCGCGACAGGTTTATCTCACCGAAGAAGGGCATTTACATGTCGAAAAACTGCTCGACCAACAAGGATTTTTATCGTCGGGCAAGAGTTTATATGATCCCATCAATATCAGTTTACTGCACCATCTGACGGCGAGTTTAAGAGCGCATGCAGTGTACAAACGCGATGTGGAATATCTGGTGCATAATGATGAAGTGGTTATTGTCGATGAACATACTGGGCGAACCATGCCGGGTCGACGTTGGTCGGATGGGCTTCATCAAGCCATCGAAGCCAAAGAAAATGTTGCCATTCAAAGCGAAAATCAAACCATGGCATCGATTACTTTCCAAAATTTCTTTAGGCTTTATGGAAAATTGGCAGGGATGACAGGCACCGCCGATACCGAAGCTTATGAATTCCAGCAAATTTATGGCCTCGAAGTGGTCGTGATCCCAACGAATAAACCTTGTATTCGTGAAGATAATTCCGATGTGATCTATTTAACCAAAGAAGAAAAGTTTGAAGCCATTGTCGAAGAAATCAAAACGATGGTGAAAGAAGGCCGCCCGGTGTTAGTGGGCACGATCTCGATCGAAAATTCTGAAATCTTGTCGCATATTCTTCAAAAACACCACATCAAACATCAAGTATTAAATGCAAAATACCATGATCAAGAAGCCGAAATTGTCGCTGAAGCAGGTCGACCAGGTACCGTCACCATCGCCACGAATATGGCTGGCCGCGGAACCGACATTGTATTAGGTGGCTTTTTAGATGCGGAATTGCGCTCGTTGCAAGATCCCCCTCCTGAACAAATTCAAGCGGTTAAACAACACTGGCAAGAACGCCACGATGCAGTGGTGAACGTCGGTGGGCTTCACATTATTGGTACTGAGCGTCATGAGTCTCGCCGCATTGATAATCAATTACGTGGTCGTGCAGGGCGTCAAGGCGATCCAGGTTCTTCGAGTTTTTATTTATCACTTGAAGACAACCTGATGCGCATTTTTGGATCCGATAAAATGACGGGCCTGATGCGTAAACTTGGGGTACAAAAAGGCGAGGCGATCACACATCCGTGGGTGACGCGTGCGATTGAAAATGCGCAACGCAAAGTCGAAGGACATAACTTTGATATTCGTAAACAACTTTTAGAATATGATAACGTTGCGAATGATCAACGTAGTGTCATTTACAATCAACGTGATGTATTGATGGTCACTTCAGATATCTCAGAAAATATCAAAGGGATCCGGGAGCGGGTGATCGACGATATTATTTCAGAATATATTCCACCCGAAAGCATTGAAGAATTGTGGGATACGTTGGGGCTTGAAAATACTTTAGAAGCAGAATTTGGTCTTAAACTGCCGATTAGGCAATGGCTTGAGCAAGAAAAAGCGCTTCATGAAGAATCCTTAAGAACACGTATTAAAGAAGCCATGCTGAAAGCGTATCAAGATAAAGAAGCCCATGTGGGAGTCGAAGTGCTTAGGCGATTTGAAAAATCGGTGATGCTGCATTCTTTAGATGTGCACTGGCGCGATCATTTATCTCAAATGGAATATTTGCGACAAAGTATCTTTTTACGCGGTTATGCACAAAAAGATCCACGCCAAGAATATAAACGAGAAGCCTTTAATTTATTTAAAGCCATGTTAAAGAGCATTGAACGACAAGTGATCAGCGTGCTTTCGTTAGTCGAAATACAAGCGCCTGCGGATGTAGACGCTGTCGAAGCGCAAGAAGAGCAGCGCCGCGTCAGCAATCAACGCACCATGGAATTTCAACATGCAACCTTAAGTGCGCTGGGAGCAGAAGAAGAGCAAGAAGCGTTAAATGAAAAAATGACTGCCGCAGGGGGGGGTGGGGCTGCATCCGTGATGCGAACTTCACCTAAAGTAGGACGTAACGAGCCTTGTCCTTGTGGATCAGGGAAAAAATATAAACATTGTCATGGTCAATTAGATTAGGCGCCTATGTCGAGATCCCGTGTTCAAGTTGCTGTTGGTGTTATCTATAATCAAAACGGACAAATCCTCGTTGCGAAAAGGCAATTTCATCAACATCAGGGTGAATGCTGGGAATTTCCAGGAGGGAAAATTGAAGCGGGGGAATCGGTGGCAGCAGCCCTAAAACGTGAATTGCTTGAAGAAGTGGGAATAAAAATTATCGCGCATGAACCGTGGCTTGAAGTAGAACATGATTATGAAGACAAAGCAGTTTGTCTACAGGTTCATAAAATTACTGCCTTTTCAGGAGAGGCACAAGGCCGGGAAGGTCAAGAAATTAAGTGGCTTGCGCTGGCTCAAATCCAAAAACTGACTGTGCCGTGTGCAAATGAAACTATCATAAAAGCATTAAGCAGCATATAAGGTCGCAATACGATACTCAAACCACTTTGCTTGTAGGGGAGATGCGAAGCACATTGAAGTGTTCTCTTAATGGTGAGATTGACATGAAAACTCTTTATCAAAAAATATTATTTGCGACCGATCTTGGCCCTCAAAGTTATTACATTGGCGAGCGCGCCGTAAGATTGTCTCAAATTACTTCAGCAAAGGTTCAAGTGTTACATGTGATTGAATTCCCAATTACGTATACCGCCAATTTTGCGGAGCGAGAAAATATCATGAAAAAAGCTGAGGATGTTGCAACCAAGAGTTTGATTGCACTTTGCACGCAATTGGGGATTGATCCTAGTTTAAAAATCATCACTCAAGGCGAACCACAAACGGAAATTCTTGAAATTGCAAAAGAGCAAAAGTTTGATTTAATCGTGGTGGGTAGTCATGGGGTAGGTGGGTATACTCATGCCTTAGGTTCTACGGCCAATACCTTGTTAAGTACGGCGCATTGTGATGTCTTAATCATTCAAGTCACGCATTTACAAGATGAAATTGCTAAAATCCCTGCCCAATCCACGGGATTTCTCTGGCAGCCTTTAAGTGCTTCATTTTTTGCTAAAATCAGATCGGCAACGCCAGAATATGGATCTAAAAAAGGGTTTGGCTCGCAAGTGAAAACGGGTCCGCGTTTATCGATGCGGCCAAAAGGCGTGCCGTATCATGGGGGGACGCGTGAAGATGAAGAAGATAATAATGATGAAGATTAAAATTAAAATGTGTTAGATTTTATTTTCATCATTTTCATCATCATCTTTAATTTTCTCATCAGTAGGCACCTTGTACTCTTCGCTAGCCCAATTACCGAGATCAATTAATTTGCAACGTTCGCTGCAAAACGGGCGATGAGGATTATTAGGGGAGAATTCACATTTTTTCTGACAGGTCGGGCATAAAACAAAAGCTTTTTGTTTTTCCTTGTTCATCATTAAATGGTACAAACGGTTAATTCAAACGGAATATCTTGATCGGAAAGGATTGTTTTTCCATGATCAAATTGTGCAGATAAAAATCGAATATTCACTCGGTGTTTATTGGCACTGATCTCAGGATAAGCACCTAGATCTAACCGCAACAACACGCGGATCAGTTGATGCGTCTGTGAGCTGAGCGCTCTTTGAAAACTCCCTGAAGCGGCGATTTCTTGTGTGGGCATCGTAGATTGTCGGATCAGTTTAAGGATCAGCGTCAAGGCTCTTTCCAAAGGCTCGAAGATCTCCATCCAATGCAGAATATATTGTTGACGTATTTTCAGCGGCAAATAAAGCCAATAATGAAAAGCAGGGATATCAAAACTGCAGGTTCCACCTGGAATAGTTAACCGTTGACGGAGTGCATTCAGTAAATCAGAATCTTTGGGGAAAAACCCTTGCTTACTGGAATAGGTTTTGATGGTATCTGAAGCGCTTTCAAGATCGTGGATGATTTTGTTTAAAGCCTGATGATTGACAGCCGCAGTTACGGCTAAACGTTGTAATCCATTGATATTTCTTTCAATTTCCTTTAAAAGTTCGCTGCGAAATTCAGTTCTTTCGATCAGATTGTAAAGCTCAATGATCCCTGAGGCACAATCTCGGGTGTCCCAGGCACTATTTAGACTATTAAACCGAAAACTAACTAACTCGAAAAGATGCTCCGTGCGGAGGAAAATGCGTATTCTCTCGTTCAGTGGATGTTCAAAAGTAAGATATTGTTGCTGCACCAAAGCTCAAGCCCTTAGGGATGAATTCTAAAATAAATTACTATACCAAAGACTAAGGCTTAAGGACTAGTCTATTATGAAAGTTTAATATCTGACTCTTCAGT
>JBIOEB010000028.1:0-21737 GCA_044445585.1 Candidatus Berkiellales bacterium | reverse complement strand
GAGGGGGAATTTGTAAAATTACACGGGGTGGCGGCTGTCACGCACCCCTTCGATGATCCGCGGGAAAAAGTACGGTTGTTGGTGAGCCAAGCGATATAATAGTGCGGGCCGGTGGCTGGCGCGACGGATATTGCCAGTCTCTTGCAGAAACCCTGCGTCCAGCAGGCGACGTCTGAAGGATTTTTTTTCAATTTTAAAACCTAAAATGGCTTCATAGCATTTTTGCAGCTCGGTCAAAGTAAACTCGGTTGGCAATAAAAAAATGGGCAGTGAAGTGTACAAAGATTTATTCTGAAAACGTTGTAGGCAATTTTCGATGATCCGCTGGTGATCGAACGCTAAAGGATTCTTCATCGCTTCATCGATCGGCACCCAACGTGCCTCTCCCCGTTTCGATCTCGACTGCCGCTCGGGGAAATTGGTTATTTCATCGCAGGAAAGAAGGCCATAGTAAGCAATGCTCACCGACCAGCCTCTGGGATCGCGATTTTCGTTTCCGACTGTTTGCACTTGCTCAAGATAAGGAATATCCACCCCTAACAAAGTTTTTAATTTTCGTTTTGCAGAATCTTCAAGACATTGATCTTGAACCAGATCAATCTCACCCAGCGGTAACGACCAGGCATCTAAAAAAGGGGCAGACTCTCTTTTGATTAACAATAAACATAACCTTTGTTCATAAAGAGCAAACAAAACTACCTCTAAAGTGATCTGAGGATGAAGTTTTTTTTCATCCATAGGTACTTTCCTTTTGTATTTTATGATAAAGATGATGCTGCAAAATATATTGGGCAATAGGTTCGCCAACCATCGTCATTAATACTTTTTTAAGCAAACTGGGATCATTTTGGTATTTAGCAATGTTTTCTTTAACTGAAGTGCTATGAATAGGAATTTGTTCTTTTGCAATAAATAAAGGCCATTGCTTCTCAATATCTTGATAGCGATAAAATTGATGCCAAACCCGTGGGCTCGCATTATCTGGACCCATAATAAAATGAATTTGAAAAGGCTCATGCAAAGTTTGGTACGCCTTTTCTATTTCAGAAAGTACGTCGTAAGTATAAATAAAAGTTGATTCGGGGTGTTCGGTCTGAATTTCTGCTTCGATATTATAAATTTTAATTTTATTTTGTTGATCGGCCCGTTGCCAATTTGTTAAAAAAAGCGTTAGCATTTTTAAGCGATGTTCAATGGGCGCTAATTTTTTTTGAAAAGGATGAGATAAACTCGGGACTAATAATATTTCGTCAAAATGTTCCAATGCTTGATTTACCACATCTTGGTGGCCTAATGTCGGTGGATTAAAGCTGGCACCAAAAACGCCTATTTGACGCATATTTTACCCTCATGAAATGTTGACAAAACCCATCCAGTATTTCATCATGTTAGTGTGGGTGTGCCACTAAGTCAAGAGGCGAAAAAAATGATCTCCATTGCTCCAAAAAAGTTTGTTGCCAGCTTCGATGTAGATGCACAATATAGCTTTACTCCTAGTTGTCCTGACGAGCTACCCGTTCCCGAAGGTGAAGAAATCGTGGCTGAACTCAATCATCAAGCAAAATTTGCACAATATCGGTTAGGTTCAAAAGAGGGTCATTCTGCTAAAGCCATATGGGTAACACAAAAAAATATTCCTGCACAAACGCCTCTTCAGGGAGAAAATGTCGATTGCTATTGGCCACTGCACTGCGTTCCTGGCACCAAAGGATTTGAATTAATTCAAGGCTTGCCGCATCCCTCTCATTATGATTTTTTTGTTTGGAAAGGGATCGAGCCTGATATGCACCCGTATGGATCTTGCTTTCATGATTTTAAAGAAAAGTTAAGCACTGGCGTGATTGAATTTCTTCGACAAAAAGGCGTGACCACCATTATCGTCGGGGGATTAACCACAGAGTTTTGTGTGAGAAAAACTGCATTGCAACTTCTACAAGCAGGATTTAAAACCATCATTAATTTAGCAGCATGCCGTGGGGTAAATGAAGAACCCACTAAAAAGGCACTCGAAGAAATGCGAAACCAAGGTGCTATTATTATCGCTTCGAGCCACTTGTTAGAACAAGAACAATAAATTGAGACAAGCATGCATCAACCTATTATTACATCATTATTAGATACCGACTTGTACAAATTTACCATGATGCAATGTGTGTTTCATCATTTTCCTAAGGCTACCGCCAGTTATCGTTTTATTTCACGAAAACCGATTAATTTAAGTTCGATTAAGCATGATTTTCAAGAACAACTTGGCTATTTTTGTAGCCTGACATTAAAAGAGGAAGAACTTTCTTATTTGGCAAGTTTACCCTATTTTAAAGCAGATTTTATTGATTTTTTACATACCTTTAGACTACAAACAAATCATATTAAATTTTCACCGCAAGGTTTTGCCTTTGACATCGAAGGGCCTTGGCTTGAAACCATATTATTCGAAGTTCCTTTGCTTGCGATCACGAGTGAAATTTATTATCGACAAAAATTTCCTCTACTGGATTACACCGTCGGCAGAGAACGTCTTGCCGAAAAAATTCAATATTTATTATCCCATGCGCCTACCTTACACTTTACTGATTTTGGCACGCGACGACGTTGCTCTAAAATCTGGCAAGAAGAAGTGATCAGAACGCTTAACGCAAAACTCCCTCAACAATTTAACGGCACCAGCAATGTGTTTTTTGCTAAAGAACAAAATCTGAGACCCATTGGCACCATGGCACATGAATATTTACAAGCTTTTCAAGTCCTCGCGCCCACGTTGAAAGGCTCACAAGCATTTGCTTTACAAACTTGGTTAAAAGAATATCCCGACACCCTTGGGATTGCGCTGACCGATTCCTTAACGATGGATATATTTCTGCAAGAATTTGATAAATCCTTAGCGCTACAATATAAAGGGCTACGTCACGATTCTGGCGATCCCATTGTATGGGGTGAAAAAGCGCTACAACATTATCGTTCGCTTCAGATTGATCCTCACGATAAAACTTTTGTGTTTAGTGATGGGTTAACTTTTCCTAAAATGGTCAAAATATACAATCATTTTAAAAATGATGTTCGTCAAACATTTGGGATCGGCACGAATTTAACTAACGATGTCGGATACGATCCGTTAGATATCGTGATTAAAATGATTGGGACTAACCACAAACCCGTCGTCAAAATTTCGGATAGCAAAGGCAAAATAGTTTGCTCGGATGAAAATTACTTAAAACACGTTAAACAAACGTTTAACATACAGGATTCATGATGCAGATCGCATTGGCACAGCTTAATTACAAACTCGGTGATATTTTTGGAAATTTTGAAAAAATTTCCAAAGTCATTGAGCAACGCCCGGCTGACTTAATTATTTTTTCTGAGCTTAGTCTAACCGGCTATTACCCAAAAGATTTGATTTCACAAGAAGGCTTTGTGGATATTCAAAATCACTATTTGGAAAAAGTTGCCGAGTTAACCGCAAAATATCAGCTGGCTGTCGTGCTAGGGTATATCGGCAAAAACGAAGGTAAAGGAAAGCCTTATCATAATAGCCTTTCATTAATCAGTCACGGCCAACGACTTTATACTTATCATAAACGTCTGTTGCCTGTTTATAATATTTTTGATGAAGCCAGACACTTTTCACCCGGCAAGGGTAATGGATTTTATCCTTTTCAAGATCTTAAATGTGGCTTTTTGATCTGTGAAGATGGCTGGGCGGGACATGACGAATTTCTTTACGATGATGATCCCGTCACCCCGCTAGTTTCCCAAAAATGTGATTTGATTATCTGCATTAATGGTTCTCCAAGCAATGTGGGAAAAATGGAAGAAAGATTGAAATATTTTTCTGCCATTGCCAAACGCACGCAATGTCCACTTGCTTTTGTGAATCAGGTGGGTGGCAATGATGATATTGTTTTTGATGGCACCAGTTTTCTGCTGGATCAGCAAGGTGAAGTACTGGGCGCTTTGGGGGCGTTTAAAGAAGAAGTGGGAACCTTTACTTTAGATAAAAAACATTGTGAACTTTCGCCTCATTTTCAACCTTATCAGCCACTGCACGACACTTCACTTTTTTACCAACAAATTATTTTAGGATGCCAAGATTATGTCGCTAAATGTGGTTTTAAAAATGTCGTGATTGGGATTTCGGGGGGGATCGACAGCACATTAACGTTGGCGCTTGCCGTAAAAGCGTTAGGAAATGAAAATGTCACGGGGATTGCCATGCCTTCACGATATTCTTCTTCACAAAGTTTAGAGGATGCTAAAAAACTCTGCGACACCTTTCAAGTCAAATTATTCACTGCCTCCATCGAGCCGGAATTTGCGTTTGCTTTAACCCAATTTGAGCAATTTTATCGAGAAGTCCCTTCTTCAATTACTTCGCAAAATATCCAAGCGCGGTTAAGAGGACGCTTTTTAATGGAATATTCTAACCAAACCGGTGCGTTAGTCCTTTCGACTGGGAATAAGAGTGAGCTTAGCGTCGGTTACACTACTTTGTATGGTGACATGACAGGGGGTTTTAATTTAATTGGTGATCTCTATAAAACCGATGTTTATAAATTAGCAAATTATTTTAATCATTTATACCCGCACACCCCTATTCCACAAGTGATTATTGAAAGGGTACCAAGTGCAGAGCTGGCATACAATCAAAAAGACAGTGACACTTTGCCTGAATATGCGGTGCTGGATCCTATCTTAAAGCTTTATCTTGAAGGGGATTTATTACCTGAAAAGGAAATTCAAACTTATCAGGCATTTCTCGCAACACTTTCGCCGGTGATCATTTCTAAAGTCAAAAAAATGGTTAATGCAGCGGAATTTAAACGCCGACAATCTGCCCCTATTATACGCGTGCAGCGTCGCGCTTTTGGGATTGGGCGTCAATTGCCGATTGCTGCGACTTATCCAAGTTTATAGACAACAACTATGTCGTTCCTTGAAGAGTGAGGGTGCAAAGTTCTCATCGAGTTATCATCCCGAGCGCGCGGGGTGCACCTGCTCGACGTTGAATTGCTTTTGCACGGAGCCGCAGGGGTCCCGCTGGGGGATGGGTGCGGCGAGTACAAAAGTAATATAACGTCGAGCCTACCGCGGTAGCATAGCGAGGGATGACAACCTAAAAGTATCCTCTTGATTTTCCTGCTATCCTTTTTGCAGAGAGTTGGGAGTATCGTCATGGCTTATTTTGCCAACATTTTACAGTGTATCGGTCAAACTCCTTTGGTGAAATTAAATCACCTTAGCGATCACCCTTCGGCATTAGTGCTGGCTAAATGCGAATTTATGAACCCCTCGGGCTCGATTAAAGATCGCATGGCACTTTATATGATTGAACAAGCCGAAAAAACTGGGCAGCTGCAGAAAGGTGGCGTGATAGTTGAAAATACTTCCGGAAATACTGGATTATCATTAGCAATGATTGCGGCCGTTAAAGGATATCGCTGCATTTTTACCTTGCCTGATAAAATGAGCACCGAAAAAATAGATGCACTTAAAGCTTTTGGCGCCGAAGTGATTGTTACCCCAACCGATGTGCCCGGCGATTCTCCTGAGCATTATATAGCAGTGGCTAAGCGCATTGCTAAAGAAACCCCTGGGGCTTTTTATGTTAATCAATATCATAATCCGGATAACATTAAAGCACACTATTATTCAACCGGCCCTGAAATTTGGCAACAAACCAACGGGAAAATTGATGCTTTTGTCGCAGGAGTCGGTACCGGTGGCACGATTTCCGGAGTAGGGCGTTATCTTAAAGAAAAAAATAAAAACATCCAAATTGTTGGCGTCGATCCTGAAGGAAGTGTCCATTACGATTATTTTTATACTCAAAAATTAGTCACGCCACATCTTTACTTAGTGGAAGGGATCGGTGAAGATATTCTATGTGGCGCTTTAGACTTTTCGGTGATCGACACGATGATACAAACCAATGATCAACAAGCTTTTAGCATGTCTCGCCGCTTAATGAAAGAACAAGGATTATTTTGCGGAGGATCTTCCGGTGCCATCGTCCATGCTGCCCTTAAAGTTGCAAAAGAATTGGGCCCAAATAAAACCGTCGTGACCGTATTAACCGATTCTGGATCGCGATATATTTCAAAATACCTAAACGATGATTGGATGAACCAACATCATTTTCAACTTTAGAGAGACCCATGAGAAAAGAAATTACCATTGAAAATGCCTATCAATTTGCCACTCAAGCCATCCACGGGGGTTATCAACCTGATACTACCACTGGCGCGGTGATGCCACCCATTCATTTGAGCTCAACTTTTGCCCAACAAAGCCCCGGCAAACCGATGGGCCATTTTGAATATTCACGTACCAACAATCCTACGCGTGAAATATTAGAAAATAATTTGGCAATCTTAGAAAACGGTAAATATGGTCTTTGTTTTTCTTCTGGGTGTGCTGCCTTTAGTACCGTGCTACAAACTTTACCGCCCGATAGCCATGTGCTGTTAAGTGATGATATCTATGGTGGCACCTTGCGTTTAATGGCTAAAGTTTACGCTTCTTTCGGGTTGAGTTTTAGTCAGTGCGACATGACGAATGTGATGGAACTCAAAACCCATTTTAAACCAAACACTCGCTTGATCTGGCTCGAAACGCCTTCTAATCCTTTGCTTAAAATTATCAATATTACTGCGATCAGTGAAACGAAACAACAACACGCTCCTAACGCATTGTTGGCGGTTGACAATACTTTTGCTACGCCCTTTTTGCAAACACCGCTTAATTTAGGCGCTGATTTGGTCTGCCATTCTACCACCAAATATATTGGCGGACATTCCGATGTCATCGGTGGCGCGTTAATTGTGAATGATAAAGCGTTAGCCGAAAAGCTCTATTTTCTGCAAAATTCCGTTGGTGCTGTTCCAAGCCCCTTTGATTGTTACCTTTTATTAAGATCACTTAAAACCTTACATGTTCGCATGAAAGCGCATTGTTATAACGCCAATATTATTGCCGAATTTTTAAACGAACATCCTAAAACAAAAAAAGTGCATTTCCCGGGATTAACAACGCATCCATACCATGCCTTAGCAAAAAGTCAGATGCGAGATTTTGGTGGCATGATAAGTGCTGTGTTAGTCGGTGGCAAAGAAGAGACAAACAAATTTTTGCAAAATCTCAACATATTTACCTTGGCTGAATCATTAGGTGGGGTGGAATCTTTGATTGAACATCCGGCAGTGATGACGCATGCTGCGATCCCGGCTGAACATCGTCAAAAAATAGGAATAGATGATTCTTTGGTGAGATTATCGGTTGGAATTGAAGATCCGGAAGATCTTAAAGCGGATTTAGAGCGGGCTTTAAGTTTAATCTAAAGACGGTGTACATTGAAGCGCACACAGTTCCGTCGTTGCGAGAAAAAGACTGGATTGCCGCGTCCCCTTCGCTGCGCTCCGGGTCCTCGCAATGACGAAACCAGTAACTGTCGTTGCGAGGGCGCTTCGCCCGAAGCAATCCAGGATAAAGACTGATTGCCGCGTCCCCTTCGCTGCGCTCCGGGTCCTCGCAATGACGAAACCAATTAAGCCGTTTGCGGTAAAGCCACCCCTAAACGGTGCGCGACTTCTTCGTAAGCTTCAACCACATCGCCCATATCTTTGCGGAAGCGATCTTTATCTAAGACTTTTTTAGTTTCTTTATCCCAAATACGACAACCATCCGGGCTAAATTCATCGCCCAATAATAGCTCTTGGTGATAACGACCAAATTCTAATTTATAGTCAACCAACAGTAATCCAGCTTCAAGGAATAATTTTTTAAGAATATCGTTGACTTTAAAAGTCAATGCTTTCATTTTTTCGATTTCGGGTGCTGTGGCCCAACCAAAAGTCATAATCAACGAATCATTTATCATGGGATCATGAAGTTCGTCGTTTTTGAGAAAAAATTCAAACGTGGGCGGGTTTAATGCTAAACCGGGCTCCACCCCCAAGCGGCGACAAAGACTGCCCGCAGCAAAATTTCGCACCACACATTCCACAGGGATCATTTGTAATCTTTTAACTAAAGAGCTATCGTCACTCACGATTTTTTCAAAATGATTTGGCACGCCTTGTTCAGCTAATTTTTGCATAATAAAAGCATTAAAATGATTGTTCACCATGCCTTTACGATCCAACTGAACCACTTTGACCCCATCGAATGCGGAGGTGTCATTGCGAAATACGCAAAGTAATTTATCGGGTGAATCGGTAATATACAGCGACTTTGCTTTGCCTTTATAAACTAATTTCTGTGCTTGCATGTAAACTCCTCACATCAAATTATGAAAGTTGACCAAAGCCAGGGGGTACCAACGAAACCGCACTCACACTACCGGGTGCAGGAATTTGTAACGGCAAGGGATACGACTCTGTCACGGCGGGATGATTTACATTTGCAGGGATTTTAAGTGGTGGCAATACAGTACTTGATCGATAGTCTGGCCGCCATCGACCAATATATTCCGTTTTCTTTTGACTAAATTGCTGACAACCACTGAGTGTGATGATCACTAAAACCAAACTTAAAAAATAATATTTTTGAGATTTCATCATTCAACTCTTATTTTTACTAAATATCTGTTAGCCCTGCGGTATGTAACGCAGAGATCATATTTTTGTGATGTTGTACCGAAAAGATTGTAAGCGGTAACCTCAGATGCCCTGCCATTTTACCCATTTTTTGCATTGCCCACTTTACTGGAATAGGGTTAGGCTCGGCGATTAACATTCGATGCAACTGCTGTAAAGTTTCATCGATCGCATGTGCTTTTGATCGCTCATTCATCAACGCTAAATTACACATTTCTTGCATGCGTTTTGGCGCCACGTTTGAGGTGATCGAAATCACCCCATGGCCACCTTTTAAAATAAAATCTAAAGCGGTGGGATCATCTCCACTATAAAAAGCAAAACCCTTTTCACAAGCTTCGGTGAGATCTTTGAGCCGCTGTAAATTTCCCGTTGCTTCTTTAATTCCAATAATGGATGGAATTTTACTTAAGGTGCCTACCGTTTCTGGCAACAGATCACACGCTGTTCTGCTTGGAACATTGTAAAGCAAAATCGGAATGTTCGTTGCTTTGGTCAGCGCAGTATAATGGCTGATTAATCCTTCTTGGGTTGGGCGATTATAGTAAGGAGTGACGACTAAGCAGGCATCTGCGCCAATTTCTTTCGCGGTTTGTGTTCTTTCGATGGTGGTTTGCGTCGAGTTGGTACCCGTACCGGCGATGATCGGGATCCGTCTTTTTGCTGTTTTACAAATCAACGCTAGCATTTCTGCTTGTTCTTTTGCGGTTAACGTTGCAGATTCCCCAGTCGAACCTGCCACCACAATTGCTGATGTGCCTTCTGTGATATGCCATTCAACTAATTCAAATAATGCTTTTTCATCAATTTCCCCATTGTTGGTCATTGGGGACACCAGCGCAACACAACTCCCTTTAAACATAAAACCCTCTTTATCAGCCTACCCATTAAGCATTCGCTAGCATGCCACATTCCATCGCTATCAACAAGCTAAGAGACTTAACCTTTGTTTAAATTAGTTAGTGTTTAACTTCACTTGACATTATTTATCAGATTAGCTACATTTCGCGAACTTTCAGATTATAAAAAATTGAGGAGTTCCAATGACACGTACCGGTCCTATGGCAGGCGCTGCAGCTCGAGACACCAGATCATTCTGGACAAAATTATGGGATAAATCTACGGACGAGCTCAAAGATTGGGTGAGGGAAAATCGCTTTTTGGGGATGCAGTGGATTGCAAACTTAATGCATTCCACCAAAAATTTTCCTAAATGGACTTCAGCAAAAGACAATTTTTATCACTTAGCGTTAAGTGTTTTACGAACTTTTTTTGGGGCGTTAAATATTGTCATCGGAAATGCCACTCAATTATTTAAGGCAATTCAATATATTACTTCTTTACCCATTGAATGGTTGAAGAAACAATTAGGAAACTATCGATATGCAGATGTCGCATTATTAGGTGTTGAATCACTTAGAGATCTTTATTTTTTCTATAAAATATCCTTTTTCGTGATCCCTTATCTTTATCCACTTGCCTTTTATAGTATTGGTTTAGGCCTCCTTTTTCCTTTAATTGTTGGACCGCTTCATTCGCTAGTCAAAAATGGTGCAAAATTAGCATTCGATGATGCCGATTACGAGCAAATACATGTCGAAGATAAGTATTGGAAAGGAATATGGGATAACGGTATTAAACAAGTCGAAGAACCCATTAAACAACTTGGGCATTTAAAAGAAAGATTGAAAGATCGCCAATACAATCCCACCCCCCGCCGAGTTGGAGATGGTGGCCCAAGAGTGGTAGTAGAAGATCCTCGCGCAGAATTTATCAAGAAATCTCGTTATGTCGCCCCTATCGCTGATTTTTTTGATCGGATGTTTGGGTTTAAGATAGTTGAGATCTGGAGGAAAATCGATGAGTTACGAAAAGTGACACCTCGTGCAGATCAGGAAGAGCAGTCTCGTGCTCCTGGGGAGCGGTCTTCTGATGATGAAGCAAATGAAGGAGCTCCGAGGCAAGCACCACCAAGACCACCTGCTCAGGGACAAAGGCCGCCTGTTAGGGGACAAAGTCCTGCATATGATCTTGCAAAAAGCAAATCTGCTGGCCGTCGGGCTTCGCAGGGAGCTTCTGCTGCTCAACTAGAAACACCAGAAACAGATCCGAGTGAAGTACCAGGAGTTGCCAGTAAAGCTGGTGGATCAGCTGCAACACCCAGGAGACGGAAACTTTCTGATTAAAAATTTTAATGTTTACCTCAACGTGCCAATCCCACGGCTGGTCCGCGGGATTGTCCACGACACGTCTCTCACCTATTGTTCGTTAGCAATCACCTCAGCGCGCGGCCACGCTTCAATTACTGCTTTCACTAACGAGGCCAGCGGAATTGCAAAAAATACGCCCCAAAATCCCCACCAACCGCCAAACACTAACACAGCAACAATAATGGCAAGGGGATGCAATTTAACAATTCCCGAGAAAAGAAGGGGAACTATCACTGTGCCATCGATGGTTTGGACAATGCCATAAGTCAGCAACAAATAACCAAACTCTGGACCAAAACCCCATTGAAAAAAAGCCACAAAAATGACAGGAATAGTGACAATGGCTGCACCGACATAAGGGATCAACACCGATAACCCAACCAACACAGAAACCAACATGGCGTAGTGCATGCCAAAAGCATAAAACGCAATATACATCGCAATCCCGACAATGAAAACTTCAGCAACTTTACCACGAATATAATTACCAATTTGCTGGTTCATCTCAACTACCACTTTAGTTAACAACGGCCGATGCGTCGGTAAGAAACTCACCAACCAATTTCGAATTAATTGATTATCTTTTAGAAAAAAGAACGCCATAATAGGAACCAACACGATATAAATCACCATGGCAATCAGGCTAGGTAACGTTGCCACTGACACCGTAAAAAGCATTTTTCCTGATTGTTTTAATTGCATTAAAAAACTTGCCACCCAACCATCGACGGTTTCTTTGGTTAAAAATTCGGGAAACTTATCGGGTAATAAATATAAAAAATGTTGTGCGCTGGTCATCATGGAAGGGATTTCTTCGTATAGCTTCAATAATTGTTGCCAAATAACCGGCCATAAAATAAAGATCGCGCATAAAAATAATCCCATAAAACCACTATACACAATTAACACTGCTGCTAAGCGTGGTACCCGCCAGGAGATGAGAATATTGGCAAACCATTGCAAAATATAAGCGATGACAATGCTGGCGATCACCGGCGCAAGAATTTTTCCCATCCAAAGCACTAAAGCAACTAAAGCGCCTATGACGAATAGGAGTAAAATTGCCTGGGGATCAGATAAATATTTTTGTCCCCAATTTTTCACCACTTTGAACACATCGCCCCCTATCTCTACTATAATAAGTTATAAAACACAATTAAATAGATAGATCCCAAGCACTTTCACATTTTGTAGGTTAAAATACTTGATATTATGTTACATTTTCATCAACGTTATTTTCTGCCCTCAAACCCAAAAATGCCAGGCACACCCTCGAAATACTTCCTTAGTATAGTGTTTCTGATCAGCGTCTTGATGGCCAAGCCTTCATTCGCTGGTGAGCTGCCGGATTTGGGTAACGCATCAGGATCTGTTCTCACCGCTGCTCAAGAATATGAGCTTGGACGCTCGGTGATGCAAGAACTAAATCAAGCACAAGTATTATTATCTGATCTCATCGTCAACGAATATCTTCAAGGGATTGGCTATCGCTTGATCGCAACTCATGGTGGGGCTCAGCCTGATTATTACTTTTTTGCCGTTAAAGATCGATCCATTAACGCTTTTGCGCTACCGGGTGGGTTTGTTGGGATCAATACCGGGTTAATCTTAGCAACAGAAGGTGAAAGTGAGCTGGCTGGGGTAATTGCGCACGAAATTGGTCACGTTCAACAAAAGCATATTGCCAGAATGTATCAACATATGGGGCGGCTACAGCTTTCAACCATAGCAGGGATGATTGCTTCTGTGATCATTGCAACTCAAAATCCACAAGCAGCCACTGGAGCCATGGCAGCAACACTTGCCGGCAGGCAACAAGCTCTTATTAATTTTACGCGTGATCATGAACGTGAAGCAGATTATGTCGGGATCCAAACCCTCTCTAAGGCTGGATATGATCCGATGGGGATGCCAGCTTTTTTTCATCGTATGCAACAAGACACGCGCTTTTACGGCAACTTCATTCCTGAATACTTACTCACTCACCCATTAACCGAAACACGATTAATGGCAGCTCAATCGCGAGCGAAGGCTTTTCCTTACAAACAAGTAGCAGACAGTTTGCAATATCATCTGATCCAGGCGCGTGTCCTTGCTTTTAGTTTTAATTCGTCGCAAGAAGCAATCAATCATTTTGCCAAAAAGCTTCAACGCGGAAATTATCAAAGTCAGATCGGAACGCTTTACGGTTATGTTTTAGCTTTAATCGAAGATGGAAAATACCATGAGGCAAAGCCTTATGTTGAACAACTGTTACAAGCTTATCCAGATCACCCTTTTTTTCAGCTGGCTTATGCCACCATCGAAATAAATACTAATCAAACGCAAAAGGCACTTTCGCGACTAGCTAACACACTGAAAGATCATCCAAATAATTATCCACTCACTTATACTTATGCCGAGTGGCTTGTTAAGACCAAAGACAGCGCCACTGCAATTCAATTCTTAAAACACAAGGTGCTGCAAAAACCGCCTCGCCCTGAGTTATTGAATTTGTTATCAAGTGCTTATTCCCAAGCAGGTCAACCCATGCAAGCCCATCTCACACAAGCACAATATCTTAAGCTACGTGGCGATTTGCAAGGAGCAGCCATTCAATTAAAAATCGCGCGAAAGTTGGCTGCCCCTTCTTCTCAACAACAAAAACAAATTGATGCTGAAATAAAAGAAATCCAAAGAAAAGTTTCTTGACATACTGCCAAGACCGAGAAATTCACGCAGCTTGTTAATCACAGAAGGTGATCACCTCTTCAGGTTATGCACAAAAATTGTGGATAACCTTGTGGAAAATATCCGGGTAAATGGGAAGATACGACGATTTCTGCACTAAGACTTGTATTGCTCAAATCTTGCTCAGTTTATATTTTTAAGTTAGCAATTTGTTTTAATGTTATCGTCGATATTGTGGCTCGTTGCTCCAATGACCACCACCCTCTGGGGGTAGGACATCATTTTGATTATCTTGGTAATTTGAATTACCTTGTCCTGCATTTTGATCATTTGATTGTGAAGGTGGATTACTTTGTTGCTGATTACTTTGTTCTTGTCCAGGCAAAGGTAATAAACCTGGATTATTTTTAGAAGGCTCTGGTAAGGGTAAAACGGAATCTTTCTCATCCCCTTTTGCGTGTTCAGTCGCACTATAGGTTTCACCAAACATTTTAGAGCTATAGGGAATTAACACCGTAATGGTGCCAAGAACAAGCAGTGCAATAGGCGTCGTTAACGGGACCAGCTTAGGGTTAAGTCGATGCATCTTATATTGCGCAATTGAGCCTAAGATTAAAGCGGTGCCAATGATATAGCAGGCAACCTGAGCTAATTTAGTGAGAATGGTCGTGGGTCCCAATAAATTTTGGGCAATGTCTCCAAATGATGCTGTACCCGCTGCAAACACGTTAATAGGCAATAATGCTAATAAAAGAAAGGCATAAAGCAAAAACTGCTTTGATAAAGAGAATAAAAAGGTGATTTTACGCATAATTTTATTCATATATGGAACTTTACATTATTAGTTTATCTTAAATTGCGTTGGAGGGGAATTATACTCAAACCACTTTGCTGTAGGGGACGACCTCTGTGTCGTCCCGTGTTGAAGGGACGGCCTCTGTGCCGTCCCGTGAAGAGTATATTCCCGACCTATTACCTAATATGCTTACCATCACTTTTACTTACTTCCTGTTCCACTAAAGCTAACACATCAGGAAAGGCCCGACAAAGTGGATCATTTTTTAATTGTTCAAAATAGCGTCTATCTATTTTGATTGCTTTGACAAAATGTGAAACGGGATCAATTCCTTCTAACGCTAATCCATACCAACCCAATAAATATTCTGAATAGCCCCAAGTCAGATCAGCATGGATAGCATTGTTGATCTGTAAAATAGCTTTTTGTGTTTTTCCTTGAATAAAAGACCATAAACTAAAAGTCGAAAAACAAAAAGCAACATCACTCCCCTGCCAAGGTTGAGGCGCAAGTGTGCTGAGCTTTAGCAAACGTTGAATGGGTTTACAAAACGGGTTGGACACGGCGAGTTTGAGTGTTTGAGTGATTTCAACTGCCAGACGCATTAAATGCCACCACTTTTTTGCATGATGATGCCAGAATTGATCATTGCCTAGCCCTTCTAATAATAAATTCAAGGCTTTTAATGGCTGATCTTCACGTAATAATTGGGATACTTGTGCGGTTAATCCATGATAGGTTTTCTGCCATAAAGAACGTAACCCAAAAAGAGGGGCCACATGATTGATGGCATCTGAGATCGTAAAGGATTCTTCGGGTTTTTCTACTAAAAGAGCTGCTAATTGCTGAGGATATTTATAATATTCTTTCATACAGTCACGCATTGGGATGAAGGGTATTTAGTAATTATATACTCAAACCACTTTACTTTTAGGCGAGGCGCTGTAGGGGACGGCCTCTGTGCCGTCCCGTCGAGCCGCAGGAGTGTTTTACTAATACCGACGAAAAGGCGTATTTGCATCGTTTAAGGAATTGAATGAGCCCAGCAAGGCGATAAAAGGCTTAAGTTTTTACTTGCTTTCGACCATTAAAACGATTATGTTATTGTATTAACGCGTTAGTACAGCGGGACGGCCTCTGTGCCGTCCCGAATATTTTACCAACACACTGAGAGAGTTTTTGTTCAATGAACAACACCGCGACCCAAAAATATTCCCCTCCACGAGTCCTCAGGGTCTTCTCTCTCGTGATGATCAATGTGATTGCAGTGGATAGTATTCGCACGCTCCCCATGGCCGCCAGCTACGGTTTTGCTCTGGTCACGCTTTACGTGATTGCCGCACTTGCTTTTTTTGTTCCCACCGCTCTCATCACTGCCGAGCTGGCAACGACCTGGCCCGTCAAAGGCGGGATCTATGCGTGGGTAAAAATTGCTTTCGGGCCTAAGTGGGGGCTGTGCGTTATTTACAATGGATTTACAATGTTGTCTGGTACCCTACCATTTTAACATTGATTGCAAGTACCATTGCTTATTTAATTGATCCCTCACTGGTTAAAAATGCCAAATTCGTGGCTTCTGTTGTGGTGATCACATTTTGGGGATGTACTGTAGTGAATTTTTTTGGGATGCGAATATCTAGCACAGTGAGCACTTTTGGATCCATTTTAGGCACGCTCGCGCCAATGATCATTATTGTGCTCTTAGGAATAGCCTGGTTAAAAAGCGGCAATGCTCCAGAAATTAAAGCAAGTTGGTCGGCCTTTTTCCCTAAAATAAAAAATGTGGCAGAGCTCGTGTTTTTTTCCCAAATTATATATAGCTTATTGGGATTAGAAATGTCTTCGGTCCATGCTTTAGAAGTGCGTGATCCCAAAAAAGATTATCCTAAAGCCTTATTAATTTCGACGATTATCATTATTATTAGTTTAGTGTTATCTTCTCTTGCGGTAGCCATTGTGGTGCCACCCAATGAACTTCACAACTTAACGGGGATCATTCAGGCATTTAATTTATTTTCAGAAGAATTTAATGTGTCTTGGTTAAGCCCTCTGATTGCTGTCAGCATTTTGATTGGCGGGATCTGCGCAGTTGCCACTTGGATCATCGGCCCCACCAAAGGCTTATTTGCAGCAGCCGATGATAATTTACTTCCACCCTTTCTTGGAAAAACCAATCGATTTGGTGTACCCTACGTCATGCTCTTAGCACAGGCAGGGATCTGTAGCTTGTTAACCTTAGTTTATGTGTTACTCCCTACGGTAGAAGGCGCTTATTTTGCTTTATCCGCCATGGCAGCGCAATTATCACTTTTAATGTACGCCATTTTATTTTCGGCGGCTATTCGTCTTCGTTATTCGCAAAAGCATACTGAACGACCTTTTAAAATCCCTGGTAAAAACTGGGGAATTTGGCTTGCCGGCATATCTGGCATTATCATATCTACCATTGTGGTGGTGTTAGGTTTTGTGCCACCCAGTACGAAAATTGAAATTGGCGACGTCTTAATGTACGAATGCTTTATGGTGGGCGGGATAGTACTTATCCTAATGCCATTATTTTTAATCCACGCCCCCAAATTCGCTAAACAACCGCTGGTGGCTTGAAACGCTCATGATCAATTTGCTGTTATTTTTACTGAGTTGTGCTTTTGTGGCCGTGTTTTCTTGGTATTTTTGGGCGCAAGGTAAAAGCGCATTAACCGCTTGGATAGCCATGCTTTGCCTGATGGCAAATTTATTTGTGTTAAAGCAAATTGATATGTTGGGTTTTAATGCTACTGCAAGCGATGTGTTTGCGGTGGGAAATCTCTTAGCCTTAAACTTAATACAAGAAAAATTTGGCCGTGAAGCGGCGCAACGTGCAATTTGGGTAAGTTTTGGTACCCTGTTCTTTTTTATTGTGATGTCCCAGATCCATTTGCTTTATCAACCGAGTGATTTTGATCAAAGTCAAAATGCTTATACTTTTTTATTGACTCCCACACCAAGAATATTACTGGCTTCGTTAGTCACTTTTTTTATTGTCGATCAATTTGATAGTCGCTTTTATCAATTTTTACGCCGTCGCTTATCTTATCTTCCCATGATTTGGGTAAGTGCTCTGAGCATTGCTGTTAGCCAATGTTTAGATACTTTTCTTTTTAGCGTGCTTGGGCTTTATGGTATTGTTGGAGCTTTGACTGAAGTGATGGTGGTGGGTTTAACGATTAAACTATTCGCAATTGTAAATACGATTCCTTGGTCTTTTATCACACAACGATTTTTTATTAAAAAAGCATGTTAGCCAATCATCTTTTGCAAAAATCTTTTCGCTTCGAAATAGTGTATCAATCGAAACGATCGCGCGCGCGCGTTGGGCGGATCATCACCCCGCATGGGATCATCGACACCCCTAATTTTGTTGCCGTGGGCACCAACGGTACGCTTAAAACACTTCATAATCATCAATTAAATGAATGCGATCTGCAATTAATGTTTTGCAACACCTATCATTTGATGGTTCAACCTGGAACCGAAATTGTTAAAGCTGCAGGAGGATTACATCAATTTATCAATCGCCCTCATCCCATCATTACAGATTCCGGAGGCTTTCAAGTATTTAGCTTAGCCTATGGCGATGTTGCTAAAGAGCTTAAGGGTCAAGGTGGTAAAAAACATGCTTCGTCGGTGCTTAAAGTCACTGAAGAAGGCGTGATTTTTCGATCTTATCGTGATGGTCGTAAAATATTTCTCACGCCTGAAACCTCCGTGGCTGCGCAGAAAGATCTTGGTGCCGATATTATTATTCCTCTAGACGAATTGTTACCCTTTCATGTTGACCAAGCAAAACTGCAAGCTTCTTTTGAGCGTACCCATCGCTGGGAATTACGATCGTTGCAAGCGCATTTACAACAACCACAAAACCAAGCCATGTTTGCTGTGGTGCACGGCGGAACCGATCTTAACCTGCGCCAACAAAGCGCAGAAATTCTTCGAAAAGAACCTTTCGATGGTTTTGCCATTGGCGGTAGTTTAGGCTGTGATCATCAACAATTATTTTCGACAGTCGCAGCGACGACGCCGCATTTACCATCTGAAAAACCCATTCACTTATTGGGGATCGGTGATATAACTTCCATCGCACAATGCATTCCACACGGAATTGATACTTTCGATAGCTCTTATCCCACCAAGGCAGGACGTCATGGTATGTTGTTAACCAAGCAAGGCGCCTTAAAAATAATTCGCCAGCAACATGCAAAGGAATGGTTTGCAATTGAAGAAGGTTGCCCCTGCCCTACATGTCAACATTACTCGCGAGGGTATTTGCATCATTTGTTTAAAGCTAAGGAGCCTTCGGCTGCAAGTTTAGCAACATTGCATAATGTTTATTTTATGATTGGCTGGATGTCGCAACTTCGAACCGAAATTTTGTGTGGATTAGTTTAAGGCTTTTCTCTGGAGATCCGCGCATAAAGCGCGGCACGTAGAGGTGGATAATAATGCTCAAAAAAAACGGGAGCATTGCTCCCGTTTACTGAATGGATGGAACCGCCGCTTACGCGTGTGCACCACCAATTCTGAATTGTAGGAAAGGCCCCCAACGACCCCAGTCTTCTGGGTGACCTGTATTAGCTGCCCAGGTTCCGCCAGGTGTAAACTCAGGATTAAAGAAGGTATTACCATTCTTAAACGCGTTAACGTAGTTAACAAAACGCATTCCCAACGCAATACCAGCCTGCATTTTACCGGCATCGATACGGAATACACTTTCGTAATCGACCCCAAAATTGATATCGAATTTGGTTATAATAGAATGGGTATCTTCAGGATCATATGAGTACCTTAGAAGATTATTTCCTTCCTCAGTTTGGCTAAAAGTATTTGTAGAATATAACAAGGTGGCCATTGCACTTGCGAAGATACCAAAGTTATTGCATTGGAATGGTAAACCATGGCCTTTAATTCCTACACCAGGGCCCCATCCACGCATTTTGTTTTCAGTATCACGAAAAGCAAACACTGCAGTATTCACGTTTTGCTCATGCATATCTCGACGAATACGATCCCATTCAAGGAAGGCAGCGGTATCAATATGATAACGACGGCCTAAATTAATGCGACGATCTATTCCTAAAGTAAATTCATTTGAAGTATGGTGAACCGAAGCCATCGCAGTAGAAGTTGGAGGCGGTGCTCCTAAGCCAAGATCGCGGGTATCAGTACTACCACCAGTATTGTTGCCATCATTAAAGTGGTCATAATGGAAAAATACACGAACAAAAGTGCGGGGAATATGATAAGAAGCCCCAGCACCCCAATCAAATTCATAATCCGGATGTAAGAAAAGTTGCCGCCTAAATCCATCGCCACCGCCTACTTGTGTTGGCGCTTGCAAAATGTCGCCATAGCTAAGGCCATTTTCTGATGCTTTGGTATAAGTGCCATTCACATGCACTGCAAGGTGCTGAAGCACATCATATTCATTAGCAAAAGTTGGGGAAGCCATGCTGGCAGCTAACATCGTACCAAATGTTACTTTCAGTGCTTTTTTCATGAATGAGAGTCCTTATCGATATCCAAATAAAAAACTAAACACCTATTTTTGCACGCTATTATAGAAATCATCAGTTTTGCAACTGATAACTACCTTCACTTTGCAATTAAAGTAAGTGAAAAAATTAGCAACGTAACGCTATCGACCTGTAGCTTAACATAGCAAAAGAGAAGATACACTAGAAGATAAAAATATTTTTAACATTTTATGGAACTTGAAAAGAGAATGGCATTTAAAGATGGGTCGTGATGGATTCGAACCATCGACCAACAGATTAAAAGTCTGCTGCTCTACCGACTGAGCTAACGACCCCAAATTTAGAATCGTATCATATCTTAAAAAATAAAAATAACAAGTTTGAACTTAGAAAGTGAACTTAAGCCGTAGGCTTTGCGGATTTTCGCGAATTTGCGTCAACAGATGGTGAAGGACGATCATCCACTGCCGGTGCTCTCACTGCTTGTGAAGAAAAGCTTTGTAAACGTTTTCGTTGAGCAGTGTGTGCTGGCGCAAATGTTTGAGGAGGCGCCGTTAATTCCGAACTGGGATCATCTTCGACGTCTTGATCGAGTCTATCATCAGACTCAACGCCTTCAGCATCAGGCTCAACGCCTTCAGCATCCGGTTCATCACTGACAACATCCGGCTCTTCATTTACTGAATCAGCCTCGGCACTTGCTTTAACCTCTGGCTCAATTTCATTTTCTGGTGAACTTTCTTCTGAATCGTCCAGTTCAGCATCTTTTTTAGATAGTTCAGCGTTAGCCGCTGCTATTTTTCGTTTGTTCCTGTGGTGTTCCTGGTAAACTAAAAAATAAATATTACCCACCAAAGAGAATAAATAGGCTGCCCCCAAACTCAACCCCCCTGTTCCAAAAGCAACCATGGGAAGGATCCATGTGCAGGCAAAATAAGCACTTAAATTAAGTTCATTAGCATTGTGCCTGTCATCTGCAAAAAAACCGCGATAAACATTATACGCCAACCATAACCCACCCATGATTTGCAAAATCAACGCTGCATGCGGGACTAATACCGCAGGAAGCAAGTAAGTAGCCAATTTTACTAGCGCCTTCCCAAAAGCGGGAACAAAAATCTTTCCGATAAAAATTTTATTAATCGCATCTGCATAGGCACAAATCACGGGCACAAATATACTGATGGCAAAGCTAGCAATGAGGTGGCGTAAATTAAGAATAATAAACTGAACCATCGACAATTGACGGTTGACGGGTTGGCGTTGTTTTTGGGCAACTGTTAACTTTGGCATGTTATTTTCTCATTCATTAAATTTTTGCAGTTTTTGCTGCGCGTTGTTTCGCTGCAGCGGGAGCAGCCTCAGTATTTTGCTCTGCTGCAGAAGAAGCTTCGTCATTTTGTTCCGCTGCAGATGATACAGCTTCCTCATTTTGCTCCGCTGCAGATGATACAGCTTCCTCATTTTGCTCCGCTGCAGATGATATAGCTTCGTCATTTTGCTCCGCTGCAGGAGAAGCAGCTCCCGCTTTTTGCTTTGCTGCTGCTAAAGGTGCGGTAGTTTTACTTTGATCATATAGGTGTGTGATCCCTTGAGCAGATCTCGCTGATAAATTGTTTTGTGTTGGTAATTGATGCTGCTTTGGCACAGCAGCAGTCGTTGGCGCATGCGCAGCAGTAGACTTTGGTGCATGCGCAGCAGCAGACGTTGGCGCATGTGCAGCAGTAGGCTTGGCTGCGGGAGTAGGCTTTGGTGCGAGAGTAGGATTTGGCCCGGTAGCTTTAGGCTGGCCATAAAGCATTTCCATTATATTTTGCAATTTAATAGGAGCCCACATTGTAACCAAAGGCAAACTTAACCAACGGGTGCTCAATCCTAGGCCAGTCCAAAAAGCAAAACCACGTGCAAAATTCACTGAGCTTCCGAAATAAAGGCTTGCAATATAACCCAAGAT
>JBIOEB010000027.1:0-22048 GCA_044445585.1 Candidatus Berkiellales bacterium | reverse complement strand
TGCAAATCGGTTGAAAACGACTTTTCTTGTGGTTCACCTGAAGCACCCCTAGCCTCAGACACAGAAGAACGCTTTTGTTGTTCATATTCATGTAACATTGGGGCCGCTATTGGAGGCGCCGGAGTTTTGGGTGGTGGTGGTCGAACGATTGGCCCTGGTCCTTTTTTAATCGACTTGACTGGGATCGGATCAGTTGCGGCCGGTATTTTAGATCGCTCTTTTATAGAAGTAAGGGTTTGACCTTTTGGTTTTGGGGGCGGCAGCGGCGGGGTTATTTTTTGGACTGGAGTTGTTGGAGCCGGAGAAGGGGCGCGGGGCGCAGGAATAGCAGAAGCCTGAGCTGGAGCAGGAATAGGAGAAAGAGGAGGAGAAGGGGGTGTACGTGCAGGAGGCTTAGAACGACCAGGAGATGCGGGAGCCGGAGCAGAAGCAGAAGCTGAAGCTGAAGGAGTTCGTGTCGGAGCAGTGGGAGCCTGAGTAAGAGTACCAGGAGCTTGAGCTGTACCAGGATAAGGGGGAAGAGAAGTTGGAGCACCAGTAGCAGGTGCTAGAACACGAGCACGATGAGGCTGTCTACGCAACCGTGGAATTACCTCAGGCTCGAGTTCTTCAGGCGCTGCTCGGAGTTCAGCAATCTCAGGGCTTACTACTCTCGGTGGTGGTCGATGCTCTCTTATCCTTTCTCGTTTAGCAGCTTCACGGTCTAAAAATTCGGATGCTTCTATTCTAGGAACTCCCTCCAATGCTTGGTATTTGCAATCCCCTTTATAGTCATGTATTGCAACATTGACGGGTTGATCTTTAACGATCTCTTTCACTTTTTTGAATGCTTCATTTAAGACTTCCTCTGGATTTGCAAAATCGCCAGCCCCAACCAGTGCCAAATTAAGAGTGACAGGTTGACCCGTTCGGTGTGCTCGGATGACTGCCATTCGTGCGAGTGCTTCAAATTGAGAGATCAAGATTGCTTTCGCGATTTCAAGCTGTGCCTTTTCGTCGCCACCATTACCATGCTTATTGAACGGTGAGGCAAAAGCGAACGCTTGCATTAAAGTATGATCAGCCAGTTCTGGATTAGATCTCATTGCCAAGAGTTGTAACTCTTCTGGATGTTTTTGAATTAATTTTAAAAATTTTTCTGGTTTTTTACCATATTGGATATACCCATTCCTGATATATTTTTTGCGATCTTTTCCTGATAACATCTTTGAAAAGGCATCAAAGCCGGCATTTTGTCTTTTGGCGAGTTCATTTAAACATGGCATAGCGCCACGAGGCCCATGAGTTTTATCAGAGGGATATGAACTTAATCTCGTCACTACTGGAGTTTTGGCTTCCAAGGCATTTGCTTGAGAAGATATTACTGTGATTGATCCTTCAGAAGCTGGGCTTGTCACTAATTCAGTAACATCTAACCCTGTAACCACTTCAAGTTTACCGCCTGATTTTGGTGATCCTCTTTTTTTTTGTTCCTCAAGAACAGCGTCATATTCCTCTTTCAACTCCCTTAGGGTAATAGGATGAAGTTCTTTATCAAGTTTCTTTTCTTTAACGGTTTCTAATAATTTATCTTCTTCTTTTCCTGAGATTGCTTGCACATAATATGGGGTATTATAGATTTCTCGCATTTGTTCAGCAGTTAATTCAACGCCTTCTTTGTCTTTTAAAGGTGATATTCTTTCATAGAATTTCTTTTCTGAAGGGGATAAAGCGTCAGCTCCTTTCTCTTTTATTGAGTATTGTTCTTCAAGTTCATCCAGATGTTTTAATAAAGCCGCTTTAATTCTTTCTTTTCTCTTTTCTGCTGCCATTGGCATCGCAGAGGTTGGAGTTACAAACACGAGTTGGGAGAGATCCGTTATTAATGGATGTTGATTTTTACTTGGTCCTGCTTTATACATAACCCACCTCATGACTTTTATATTGATCTTTAAATTAAAACAACAGTCCTATACCTCATCTCAACTATTTTTACTCTGCTCTAGGTCCGCTCTTTTTATCTTTTTGTTGAGCATCAATTAATTGTTGTGCTTGTTTCATAATTGGATTTTCTAGTAATGCTTTGACCTTTTCTTTAATCGGCGGTGGCGCATTTAAATTCATAAGATTATTTAGGATAGTCAATGCTTCATTCATTTCGGTTTTGTTTACTCGCGCCGTTAAAACAGCGCTAAGGGCACTGTTAAGCATATCTTCCCACTTGCTTATTCTATAATTAGAAGCTTGCTTGACAAGCGCGTCTAGATCTCGCTCCATTTGGTCCTTGGGCGACAATTTGCCTTGTAACCATGTAGATTTTTGAGGGTTGGAGGCATGAGGATTAGAGGCTTGAGGGTTTTCGAATAATATCGGTGGTGGTTTAGTTGGCCTTGGCGGCGCTTTTCCAGTCGCTGCGGTAGGGGTAGTATTCGTAGCGGCGCTTTTTGCTAGCTCACCTTCGAATTCTTTCAAAACCTTATCAAGTGCTTCTTGTTCTGTTTGCAAAAATGGATTAGATTTCATTTCTGTGAATATGTTTTGCACATCAGTGTTGGTTTGCGCTTTACCTATTTTATTGATAAATTCAATCAATCTAAATGCAATAATCACTCCAAGTTGGTTTCCCTTATGACCATCTTCCATAGCGCTTTGTTGAATGTCTCGTAATCGGTTTGATGCTCTTAAGATACCAATTCTTAATGCTTGTTGTTCATCTTGGTTGAAATGGCTGCCACCAGTGGACATAAAATTCCCCTTTAATAGATGACCTAATAAAGAGACTTAGGCAAACGATTTTTAGTTCCATTGTATAGTGTGTATGCACGCACTACCCAAAATCCCTCTTGCTCGCTGCGCTCACCTCTCCCTTTTTCAAAGGGAGAGAATATGTGGGCTGCGCCCACACAAAGGATCTGTCGCGAAGTGGGCTGCGCCCACACAACAAAGGATCTGTCGCGAAGTGGGCTGCACCCACACAACAAAGGATCTGTCGCGAAGTGGGCTGCACCCACACAACAAAGGATCTGTCGCGAAGCGACATTATGTCTCCCTTTGAAAAAGGGAGAGGTGAGCGCAGCGAATAGAGGGTTTTTTTAATTACTCTCTAAATAAACCCGTTTCTTCTCCGGGGTATTAAAAAGCAACGCCACTTCTTTATAAAGCCCAATTAACCCAAATACATTGATAATGAGCATGAGGTTCATAAAGATATCGGCTACTGTCCATACCGCGTTAACATGAAGCATCGTGCCAAGCGGTATAAATGCAACAAAAAGATATTGAAAGGGCCTTATCATTTTGGCAGAAAATAAATATTCGATAGCTTTATCGGCACAAAATGACCAGGTTAAAATGGTGGTAAAAGCAAAGAAAAATAAAGTGATGGTAATGATATGTCCTGCTGAATTAAAAGCAAAACCCCGTTTAAACGCTTCAATACATAAATTGGTGCTTTCAAGATTTTCTACTTGATAAGCGCCTGTCATGATTAATACTAATCCCGTTAAGGTACAAACCAACATCACAATTAAAGGAGAAAGGGTACTAATTAATCCTTGAGTTAAAGCAGTTTCGGTGAGCGAGGTCTTGCTATCAACTGAAGAATGAATAATAGAATCTATTCCCACGCCCACATCCGTTGCAAATAAACCGCGATCAAATCCGACACGGATGGATTCTAGCACGGTATATCCTGCGACTCCTCCCATCATGGCGCTGGGTTGGAAGGCAGCCGTTAAAATTAAAGAAAGGGTAGAGAAAAGTTTATCACCATTTAGCAACACGATGAACAGACATGCGCCAACGTAACAAACAGCCATAAAAGGAACAACCAACGAAGCGACTGCAGAAAATCGATGTAATCCACCTACAATGACAAGTGCAACAAGAATGCTCATTCCAATGCCAGTCACCAGAGGTGGGATCCCTGCTTGAGTGAAGGGAAGTGCAAGCGAATTCATTTGCACCAGGTTACCAACCGTTAAGGCGGTACCAATCGCAAGCAAACAATAGAATTTTGCGGTGCGCTTCATTCCTAAGCCTTTAGCAATATAATACATGGGGCCGCCAATATGTTCCCCGCGTTCATTTTTTTGGCGATAAAGTATTCCTAAGGTGCAGCCCACAAACTTTAGGATTGCTCCTAATGTTGCCATCACCCACATCCAAAAAATTGATCCCGGACCACCCGTGGCAAGTGCTACGGCAATGCCCGAAATATTACCCGTGCCTAAATTGCCACCTAACACTGCAGAAACGGCACTAAAGGAACTTGAACGTTGCCCGGTGTGATCGCGATCGATAAAGAAAAATTTCCATGCTTTAAGCGCGTGAGTGCATTGCACGAAACGAAAACGAAAGGAAAAAATCAAGCCGACAATGGCAACTAATGGGATCAGGAGAAAAACAGAAAGCAGCGATTTAAATTCGTCTAACATGTTACTTTTTCTTCAATCAATGTAATATAAAATTAAGATAACGGACTCACGGCTTCTGTGCCGTCCCGATCCGGCGCTGTAGGGGACGGCCTCTGTGCCGTCCCGGATCGCAAATATTACGGGGTGCTATTAAGGCAGTCAATAAATTTAATTGTTATTTGTCTGAATGAGAAGGGCATTCATCGAGCAGAGTAATATCCCCATTTTCTGCAACACATTCTAATTTTACCGGAAAACCCCAAAGCACATGTAGATGTTTTATCACATCTTTTGCTTCTTTATGAAGTGGGCGTTTATGGTTTTGGGTGTAACGTAAGGTTAAGGTACGATCGCCTCTTAAATCCACCTGGTAAACTTGAATATCGGGCTCGACAAAGCCTAGATTATACTGATTACTCAAGGTTTGTCGCAATTGTTTGAACCCTTCATTATTATGGATGTTCGTCACCTCAAGTTCTTCTCGCTCATCGTTGTCTAAAATGCTAAACAATTTCATATCGCGGACCACTTTGGGCGATAAAAATTGGGCAATAAAACTTTCGTCTTTAAAGTTTCGCATCGCAAAATCTAGCGTGCTTAACCAGTCTTTACCGGCGTAATCGGGAAACCAAAGGTTGTCTTCATCGGTAGGATTTTCACAGATCCGACGAAGATCAGTAAAAATATTAGACCCTAAAGTATAGGGATTGATGCCAGAGTAAAATTTGCTATCGTAAGGGAGTTGATAAATCACGTTCGTGTGGTTGTGAAAAAATTCTAACATAAAGGTATCGTTCACCAACTGCTCATCAAACAATCGATTGATCAGCACATAATGCCAAAACGTTGCCCAACCTTCATTCATCACTTTAGTTTGCCTTTGAGGATAAAAATATTGTGCCATTTTCCGTACAATGCGTACAATTTCCCTTTGCCAGGGCTCTAACAGTGGGGCATGCTTTTCAATGAAATAGAGTATATTTTCTTGTGGCTCGGATGGAAAGCGTTCTTTTTCGGTGAGTTTGCCTGCGCTAATGGGTAAAGTACGCCATAGCTCATTCACCGTGGATTGTAAATATTGTGCACGGGAGGATTGTCTTGCTTTTTCTTCTTGTAACGAAATTTTATTTGGGCGTTTGAATTTATCCACGCCATAATGCATTAAGGAATGACAAGCATCTAAAATGGCTTCAACCGCATCCACGCCATATTGCTCTTCACATTGACTGATATAATTTTTAGCAAAGACTAAATAATCAATAATAGATTCGGGGCTGGTCCAAGTTTTAAATAGATAATTGCCTTTAAAAAAGGAATTATGCCCATAGCAAGCGTGAGCCAGAACTAAGGTTTGCATGGCCAACGTATTTTCTTCCATTAAATAAGTGATGCAAGGATTTGAGTTGATCACCAATTCATACGCAAGCCCCATGTACCCGCGCTTATAATGTTTTTCCACGTTTAAAAATTGCTTGCCAAAAGACCAATGCGAATACCCTAAAGGCATACCAACAGAAGAATAAGCATCCATCATTTGTTCGGCATTAATGATTTCAATTTGGTTAGGATAAGTATCTAATTGGTAACTGGCAGCAATTCTGGCGAGTTCCTTGTCGAATTTTTCTAATAGCGGAATGCTCCATTCAGCCGTGCGCGCAAGCGTTTTTCGGGTTTTAGCCATGTTTCACGCTGCCTCTTTGCTGCTTGAATAATGTTCTAAATACAGGGTAAATATCTTTAACTTCCTGAATGTGTTGCATGGCAAAATGGGGATTGAGCTCTTTAATCGTGAGATAAATTTCCCATAAGCTTTGATGAGTTCGTGGCATAATTTCCACATAAGCAAAATATTGCACAAAAGGAAGAAGATCATTCATTATAATCTCACGACAACGAGGCGAGTCGTTATTCCAGTTGTCCCCATCCGAGGCTTGCGCGCCATAAATATTCCATTCGCTGATGGGATATCGTTGTTGTATAATTTGGCCCATTAATTCCAAGGCGCTCGATACTACGGTGCCCCCTGTTTCGCGCGAATAAAAGAATTCTTGCTCGTCGACTTCCTTGGCCGAGGTGTGATGACGAATAAATACAATCTCAACGTTTTCATAAGTTCGGGTTAAAAACAAATAAAGCAAGATAAAAAATCGTTTAGCAATATCTTTTTTCGCTTCATCCATTGAACCGGAGACATCCATTAAACAGAACATCACCGCTTGCGTCGAAGGGACTTGTTGTTCGGTGTGGCGGCGATATTTTAAATCAAAAGGATCGATAAACGGGATTTTACCAATTTTATGTTGAAGCTGTTGAATTTCTTGTTTTATTTCGTTCACTCTTGAAGATTGCGGATTGGTTTTTAACAGCAATTCAAGCTCTTCTTCTAATGCTTGAATTTTTTTCTTTTTGGCTGCTCCAAGGGCAATCCGACGACTCAGTGCACCACGCATGGTGCGAATCACATTAATGTTGGCGGGGCTGCCTTGTTTAGAAAATCCTGCGCGAATATATTTAGTGGCTAGAGATTTGGTAATTTGCCTTTTGACCAAATTGGGTAGTGCAAGATCTTCAAAAAACAAATCTAAAAATTCTTCTTTTGAAATTTCAAATACAAAATCATCCAAACCTTCTTCTGGGGTGTTACTGGCAGCGCTGCCAAGCCCTTCTTCTTTGTGTGGGCGCCGGATTAAATCTCCTGGAATAAATTCTTTATTTCCTGGGAAAACAATTTCTTTGCTACCGCCCATTCCGTAACTAAAAGCGGGCTCGGTAATATCTTTTGCAGGAAGGGTTATCTTTTCACCACCTTCTTGTATATCTTTGATGCTACGTTCTGAAATGGCATTTTGAACGGCAGCTTGGATTTTCTTTTTAAATCGACGCATAAAGCGTTGGCGATTAACTGCGCTTTTATGCCGCCCATTGCGACGTCTATCGATGATCCTTGTCATAGCAAACCTTTTTAGGATGATTTACGTACACGTAAATACCATTCACATAATAAACGTACTTGTTTAGGGGTATATCCTTTGGCGACCATCCGTTCAACAAATTCTAGGTGTTTCTTCTTTTCATCTTGCGAGGCTTTGGCATTAAATGAAATCACAGGAAGTAAATCTTCGGTATTTGAGAACATCTTTTTCTCGATCACTACACGTAATTTTTCATAACTCGTCCACGCCGGATTTTTGCCACGGTTATTTGCCCGTGCTCTTAATACAAAATTAACAATTTCATTACGAAAATCTTTAGGGTTGCTGATCCCCGCGGGCTTCTCAATTTTTTCTAGTTCTTCGTTTAAAGCACGACGATCTAAAATATCTCCGGTGTCGGGATCACGATATTCTTGATCTTGGATCCATAAATCAGCATAGACCACGTAACGATCAAATATATTTTGACCATATTCCGAATAGGATTCTAAATACGCCGTTTGAATTTCTTTGCCGATAAATTCAACATAACGCGTCGTTAAAAACCCTTTGAGATAAGTCATGTATCGCTCATGTGTTTCCGGGGAAAATTGCTCGCGTTCAACTTGTTGCTCTAATACATAAATCAAATGGACGGGGTTAGCGGCAATTTCGGTGGTGTCAAAATTAAATACTTTGGCCAAGATCTTAAATGCAAAGCGAGTGGATAAACCGGTCATGCCTTCGTCCACACCGGCAAAATCACGATATTCTTGATAGGATTTGGCTTTGGGATCGGTATCTTTTAAACTTTCGCCATCATAAACACGCAATTTAGAAAAAATGCTAGAATTATCGGGCTCTTTAAGCCTAGAGAGTACGGAAAACTGTGCCATCATTTTTAAAGTATTGGGTGCACAAAGCGAGTCTTTTAACGAGCTATTGGCGAGTAGTTTTTTATAAATTTGAATTTCTTCCGTGACACGTAAGCAATAAGGCACTTTAATGATGTAGACTCTATCTAAAAATGCTTCGTTATGTTTGTTGTTTCTAAACGAGTGCCATTCGCTTTCGTTTGAATGCGCTAAAATCACACCTTCAAAAGGGATGGAAGCAGAGCCTTCAGTGGCATTGTAATTTCCTTCTTGTGTGGCAGTCAGTAAGGGGTGCAAGACTTTAATCGGGGCTTTAAACATTTCAACAAATTCAAGTAAACCGCGATGTGCTTTACATAATCCCCCTGAATAACTATACGCATCGGCATCGTCTTGAGCATATTGTTCAAGTTTACGAATATCGACTTTGCCTACCAACGAAGAAATATCTTGATTATTTTCGTCACCGGGTTCGGTTTTAGCCACGGCAATTTGATTTAAACGCGAAGGCCATAATTTCACCACTCTAAAGCGGTTAATATCGCCGTTATATTCATTTAACCGTTTAACGGCCCAGGGGGATAAAATGTTTTCGACATAACGCCTGGGAATGCCATATTCTTCTTCAAGCAACGGGCCATCTTCGTCGGGATCAAATAACCCTAAAGGGGATTCATGTACGGGCGAACCTTTTAGCGCATAAAACGGTACTTTTTCGATAAGAGTTTTTAAGCGCTCAGCTAAAGAAGATTTACCACCGCCCACTGGGCCTAACAAATAAAGAATTTGTTTTTTCTCTTCCAAGCCTTGAGCCGCATGTTTGAGAAAAGAAACGATTTGCTCGATAGGTTCTTCCATGCCATAAAAGGAATCGAAAGACTCATAGATCTTAATGACTTTATTTGAAAATATGCGGTTAAGACGGCGATCTTTACTGGTATCCACCAAGGTAGGTTCACCAATGGCGGTTAATAACCTTTCGGCGGCATTGGCATAAGCCATGCGATCATGCTTACAAAGCTCAAGATATTCTTGCAGACTATACTCTTCAGCCTTATAGCGGCTATCATATCTATCTTTGTAGCTACTTAATATGTCCATGAAGAGCCTCCAAAGCTTCGGGAGTAAGATTGAAATTATGTTCCCTAACTTAATGGTATCATAAATGTTTTGTATAAAATTGTGTGTGTTAATAAACATCATTAACCTCCATACGTGCACTCACACTGAATTAACAGGAGACGTTCTGCTATGAAAGCACAACATTCGAATGCGAAAACCACGTATCTTAAGGATTATCGGACGCCTGATTTTTTAGTTGAGAATTGCGATCTGCATTTCGAATTGGGAGAAGACAAAACCTTGGTGAAGGCTGCACTTAGCCTATGCCGCCAAATGACCCAAGGTAAACATCAACGCCCTTTAGTGCTCAAGGGGGACGGGTTAAAATTACTGTCGCTAATCTTAAACGACAAACCTTTATCCCCGCAGCAATATCAAATCAGTAGCACCGAGCTGATCATTCCCGAAGTGCCAGATATTTTTACGCTAGAAATTGTCACAGAAATTTACCCGCAAAAAAATACCGCATTAAGTGGCCTTTACCGTTCAGGCAAATTATTTTGTACTCAATGCGAAGCTGAAGGTTTTAGGCACATCACCTATTACTTAGATCGCCCAGATGTGATGGCACCGTTTACCACGACGATTGTTGCCGATAAAAAGCTTTATCCTGTGTTACTTTCGAACGGAAATAAAATTGATCACGGCGAAATGAATAATGGTCGTCATTTTGTAAAATGGCACGATCCTTTTAAAAAACCAAGTTATCTCTTTGCGTTAGTGGCTGGGCCTTTGTCGTTAGTCAGTGATACTTTTACGACCCATTCTGGTAAAAAAGTAGCCTGTGAGCTTTATGTTGAACCAGAAAATATCGATAAATGCGATTATGCGATGCAATCGCTTAAACATGCCATGGCTTGGGATGAAAAAAAATATGGCAGAGAATATGATCTGGATGTTTACATGATTGTTGCAGTCAACGATTTTAATATGGGTGCGATGGAAAACAAAGGCTTAAATATTTTTAATTCTAAATATATACTGGCCAGCGAAAAAACCGCTACCGATCAAGATTTTCAAGCAGTTGAATCCGTGATTGGACACGAATATTTTCACAATTGGACTGGCAACCGGATCACTTGCCGCGATTGGTTTCAGTTAAGTCTTAAAGAAGGGCTAACCGTTTTTCGCGAGCAACAGTTTTCTGAAGAAATGGGATCTGCCGCGGTAAAAAGAATTAACGATGTCCGAGCCATTCGCACCCGTCAATTTGCTGAAGATGCTGGGCCAATGGCACATCCCGTTCGGCCAGAATCGTATATTGAAATCAATAATTTTTATACCATGACAGTCTATTACAAAGGCGCCGAAGTGATCAGAATGCTACATACCTTGCTTGGCGAAAAAAGCTTTCGTAAAGGGATGGATTTATATTTTGAACGTCATGATGGCGAAGCCGTGACCATTGAAAATTTTGTCGCCTCCTTTGCCGATGCTAATGATATTGATCTATTACAGTTTCATCGTTGGTACAACCAATCCGGCACACCACAAGTAATTGCCCGCGGTGAATATGATCCCACACAGCAGCGCTATACCTTAACCTTAAAACAACATTGTGATCCCACGCCTGATCAAAAAGAGAAAAAGCCCTTTTTGATCCCCATTAATATTGGCCTTTATGATGACAAGGGTAAAGAAATAGCGTTAAATTCAACTGCAGTGAAAAATACTAACGGATCGCATTATGTACTGTTAAAAGACACCGAGCAGACGATTACTTTTGACCAAGTGCCAAGTAAACCTATTCCTTCGTTATTAGGAAATTTCTCAGCTCCGGTGAAGCTTTCTTACCCTTATACGCCTGCTGAATTAGTATTGCTGATGACGCATGATCAAGATTTATTTAATCGCTGGGATGCGGCACAGCAAATCGGTACGTTGGCAATTTTATCGCTGATGAAATCGTATCGAGCCAAGCAGCCACTGGAAGTGTCTTCGGATCTGATTGAAGCGTATCGTCAATTATTAACCCAAAAAAGTGCTGATCCACATTTGCTGTCGCAATTGTTAGTGATCCCATCGTTTAATTATGTAGCAGAAACCTTGCCCAAAATTGATTGTGAAGCATTAACGATGGCGCGGAAAAAATGTGTCACCACGTTAACCGAAAAATTAAGCGACGCCTTTGCTGACGTTTACCATCATGCTAGTACCAAGGACGACGGTTCCTTTAGCGGTAATAGTATTGGTCAACGAGCGTTAAAAAATGTGTGCTTAACTTATCTTGTGCGAAAGGGAGATCTCGCGCTGGCCGAGAAGCAATATCAAACAGCGCGTAATATGACCGATTTAATCGGTGCGCTGAGTGCAGTTGGACTTTCCACCTCGCCGCTTCGCGAAAAGTTATTTGCCGATTTTTATCAGAAGTGGCAACGGGATCCCTTAGTGGTAAATAAATGGCTTGCGTTACAAGCAGCATCTGAATTGCCGCAAACTTTAGATAACATTAAAGCCTTGATAAAGCATCCGGCCTTTGATTTAGGGAATCCTAATAAAGTGTATGCCTTGATCAATACTTTTGGAGCAAGCAATCCTGAACAATTTCATGATCGTGCTGGTCACGGATATCAGTTTCTTGCCGACAGAGTATTAGAGTTGAATCAACGCAATCCGCAAGTTGCTGCCCGTATTTTAGAGCCTTTAACCCATTGGAAGCGTTTTGAAGATCATCAAAGCAAGTTAATCAAGGGCGCCCTGACCAAAATTCACGATGCGGGTAATTTATCGGAAGATGTATATGAATTGGTTACTAAATCGTTATGAGCCATTCTAAAACGGGCGTATTGTTATTAAATTTAGGCACGCCAAAAAGCCCTGAAAAAAAGGCGGTAAAAGCCTTTTTAAAAGAATTTTTAGATGATCACCGAGTGGTAGATTTGCCCTATCTTGCCCGAAAAATTTTGTTACATGGGGTGATCCTACCTTTTAGACCCAAAAATACTGCCAAAGCTTATCAGGCCATTTGGGATCCACTCAAAGGTTCGCCGCTGTTGTTTCATTCTCAAGATTTGGCGGAAACACTCCGGGATAATTTAGGGGATGATTTTTGGGTGGAAGTCGGCATGCGTTATGGTGAGCCGGATATTTCCTCGGCGCTAGATAACATGATTGCTGCAAATTGCCACCAAATGATCATATTACCTTTGTTTCCGCAATATTCCTCTGCGGCGAGTGGATCGGCCATTCAAAAAACCTTAGAGTGTCTAAAAAATCGCTGGAATATTCCTTCGATAAAAATACAACATCAATTTTATGCTGATCCAGAATATATTACTGCGCAAAGCGAAATTATTGCCCCTTATCTGGAAAAAGTGAAACCGGATGCCATGGTGTTAAGTTACCATAGTTTGCCAGAGCGTCATCTTAAAAAAAGCAATGGTCATTTTTGCTATCGAACGCAATGTTTGAAAACCTCACATTTATTAGCACAAAAATTAAATTTAACCGAAAAAAATTATCGCGTCGCTTTTCAATCTAAAATTGGCAGAACCAAATGGATTGGCCCCGATGTTCAAACGGTTTTTTCTGATTTAATTTCGCAAAATTGTAAAAATATTTTAGTAGCGTGCCCCAGCTTTGTTGCCGATTGTTTAGAAACCCTCGAAGAAATTGGGATCCGCGGCCTCGAACAATGGAAAGCAATGGGGGGGAAGGAATTTACGCTCGTGCCGTGCCTTAATGCCGATCCTTTATGGGTAAAGGCGGTGGGAAGGTGGGTGAGGAGATTGTCCATGTCTACAAGCTTTGTGTTTTGATTTAACAGTAAATTAGATTTTTTACCATGATTTCAACCACAGAACTGTCATGCCTGCGAAGGCAGGTATCCTGTTTGAGTGTCATTTGACCTAAGATGCGTGTTACCTAGAACTGGGCCTGTCTTCGCAGGCATGACAGGTAACAGGTGTATAATGCTTGACTCACCTTAAAAAACAAGTTAGATTCCCGAATCGAACTTATATAGATCATTATAGGAGTTTAACAATGACATTGATGAGCACAGTTTTGAGTTGGGCAAACGAAACCTTCAACCCCTGGGCGACAGTATCTACAAGCCAGCTGATCCAAGAAATTCAGGCAGGCCACACCGAGCAGGCACTTGCATTAATTGCCACAAGAACCGACCTTGAAAAACCAGATGCAACAGGACAAAGCCCCCTTCATTGGGCTGCAAGCTCACAAAAACCAAATAGTTCCCGTATTTGTAAAGCATTACTTGCAGCAAAGGTTAAAGTAGATCCAGCTGATAATTCTAAACATAAAATAACACCTCTAGCTTATGCAGTATTTTACGCTGGGTGCCATCATTCTGATGAATGCAAAAAAAATGCTTTTGCCCTAATCAAAGCGGGCGCTGATTTAAGGGCAAAAAATCATATGGGAATGGGTGTTATGGCAGAATTAGCGCGTGACCCCAATTTGTTGACAGAAGTATTGGATTTACCTGAAGTTCAAAATAATCTTGAATTAGAGGATATTTTAGCTGAAGAAGCGAACGCTATTTTTACGCTATTAGCTCAGGGTCTATACTCAAACCCTAATGCATTCGATCTCGATCTCTTTGCTAAATTCCCAAAAATGAAAGCAGCAGCCAACGCCTATCGAGGCGGATTAGCAGAAGAATTGATTATAACGCATTTGGGCGATGAAGCCGGTTTGCAAAAATGGAAGCAAGATGAACACATCAAACAAGTGCAAATGAAACTTTATAATTCAAGGCAGCGCAGGTTTTCTGAAGCTGTTGGCTCATATCCGACCCAACTAGATTTCAATCGCGCCACACTAGTAGTCGATGCATTCGAAAAACAGGCGTTGGAAGAAGCAATGCGTTGGACGCCACCTGTAGTGACTGCTGCTAAAGCTGCTGAACGCAAAAGACCGCGTGATGAAGCTCCTGCCGAAAAAGCAGCTGCTGACGCTGTTGTTGATGTTGACGCGGAACTTTCTGCTGATGCGCCAGCCAAGAAAAAAGAGGGTGATAGTGGTGAGCCTAAAGCGAAAAAAAGGCGTGTAGGAAAAAAGTAATTTTCTCATAAATTGTGACCCCAAAGCCTATTTGCACCGAATCAACGGGACGGCAACCTCCAGCTCTTAAGCTGTCATCCCGTTAAGCTGTCATCCCAAGGGATAACGAAATTCATCACCCAATCTGCTTTAACGCCTGCCCCGCCGTCTCCGTCGGCAATAATTTTTGACTCAGCTCCAAATCTTTTTTCGCTTCACTTTTACGCCCCATGGATTTTAACATCAAACCACGTTGATGATAAAAGTAAAAATAATTGTCGTTATGTTTAATGGCTTGGTTATAAGCTTCAAGTGCTTTGTCATTAAGATTTTGTTTAGCATACACATCGCCCCGCAGGCTATAAAATAAGGCTTCTTTGGGTTCGATTTTGATTGCTTCGTCTGCCAATTTTAGCGCATTATCATACTCTTTTTTCTCGTAAGCTTTGGTGCCTTTATCAAAAGCCGCATAAGCGGTCGTTCTTTTTTTCAATAATGCCATTTTTTGTTGATAGCGTTCTTGATTAACCGTCAAGCCTTGTGGCATCGATTTAGATCGCTCTAAGTTGGCTTGAACGCGCTCTTTTGAAGGAGGATGAGAAGCAAATAAACCACTTAACCAGTTTTTTGATTTATTTTCGGATAATTTAACAAAAGTTTCTTGTAATGAAACCGCTGCTTTAGGATCATATCCGGCTTTTGCCATATAATTCATGCCATAGGCATCCGCTTCTAATTCGGCTTTACGGCTATATTTGGTGGAAATAAGGCCTACTGCAACACCAGCACTGGCCATTACGGCTTGGTTGCGAAGGGCGTCTGAATTGGAACTGGTCGTGGTGGCAAGCGCAACGTTTGCTGCCGCTAAACCCGTGGTTAAGATGATCGCTCTTTCCATCGACTTAGCACCATGGCGTGCTGCTGCGTGTGTGATTTCATGTCCTAATACGGCGGCAAGCTCTGCTTCGTTGTTGAGGTTGGTTAATAAACCGCGGTTAACCGCAATTTTGCCCCCCGGCATTGCCCAGGCGTTGGGGATAGAGTCGTTAAGCACCACAAAATCATAAGGAAGATCAGGGCGATCACTGACTTTAGCCAATTTATGCCCTACCTCTTGGACATAAGACGTAAGTTCTTTATCCAAGTTATATTGTCCACCACCGGTTTGTTGCCCAAAAAGATAATTCTTTTCGCCCATTTTAATTTCTTGATTGGTGCTAACAATGTGCAGCTCTTGGCGCCCGGTGACGGGGTTTTTGGCACAACCTGTAGCTAATACCAGAAAAATGGATACAACGACTGACAAATAACGGACCATAGAACCTACCTCACAACTATCATAAACCTGCCAAACCAAGCCGATACATTATATACTGTATGCTGCATGAAGGTACGAAAGTAGTGAAAATTCGTGGAAAGAGGTGAACATGACACGTCGGCTAGAAGAAGCTCACGAAGAACTGATACAACGCGTAATAGCACTTGTTAGAGAAAAATTACCAAAGCAAGAAGTCCCTCTGATATCAGATTTTGTTAAGCAGTATTACTTAAGCGCATCTCCGGAAGATTTATTAGAACGAAGTGATATTGATCTTTACGGAGCCTTGATCTCTCACTGGCATTTTCTCAATCAAAAAGCACCTTCCGAAACAAAAGTTCGAGTGTACAATCCGGAATATGAGCTTCATGGTTGGCAATCCACTCATAGTGTCATCGAAATCGTTTGCGAAAGTTTACCTTTTTTTATTGAATCAGTTCGCATGGTGCTGAATCGGCATAATTTGAACGTGCATTTAATATTACATGCCAGCAGATTAAACGTAGTGCGCGATGCACATGGCAAAATAAAAGAATTATTTACCAATAAGTCACAAAAAGATAATGGTAATTACGAAACAGCGATTTTTATCGAAATTGATAAACAAAGTTCTCCCAAAGTATTAGAGGACATACGCGTCGCCATTGAACATACGATTGAAGATGTTTTTATTGCTGTGAAGGATTGGCGTCCGATGACAGAGGTCATGCAAAAGATCATTGTCGAATTAGAACAGCGCCTTCCGCAAAGTGACAAAATAGAACTCGAAAAGGAAATTCTGGCATTTTTAAAATGGATTAATGATAATCATTTTACTTTTCTAGGTTACTGTCAACGAAAATTATTGATGACAGAACAAGGCTATGTGTGGGAATTAGTGAAAGATTCTTGCTTAGGGATCCTTCGTAAAGAAGGCGAGACCTATTTTGAACCTTTTCAGGCTATGCCTAAAGTGGCTCAAGAATTAGCCATGTCGAAGCACATCCTCAATCTAGGTAAAACGGATAAGCTTTCGACCATTCACCGCCCCGCTTATACCGATTTTGTGGTGATTAAATTGTTTGACGATCACGGTAAAGTGATTGGCGAACATCATTTTATTGGTTTATATACGGCGGCAGCCTATAATCGAAGACCTCAAGATATTCCATTATTACGTTTAAGAGTTAAACGCATACTCGAACGCGTTGATATTCCCATCGATAGCCACGATGCTAAAGTGTTGCTCAATATTTTAGAGACTTTACCTCGAGATGATTTCTTTCATGCGAGTGTTAATGAAATTTATGACATTGCCATGGGGATTTTACATTTACAAGAACGTCAACGCATTCGATTGTTTATACGAAGAGATCCCTTTGCCAGAATATTTTCTTGCTTGGTATTTGTCCCTCGTGAGCGGTTTAATTCTAAATTACGTGAAAAAATGGAAAAAATCCTGTTGGAAGAATTAGGGGGATATCAAGTGGATTTTTCCACTCGCTTTACAGAATCTGTATTGGCGAGAATTCACTTTTTGGTTCGATTTAGAGAAAACGAAGTCAAAGAATATAATTTTAATGAACTTCAAGAAAAATTGGTCGAAGTGGGCCGTACCTGGAATGATAATTTTAGAGACGCCTTATTAGAACACTTTGGCGAAGAAGTTGGGAATAAGTTATTGCACAAATATTCGGGTTCGTTCCCAGCGGGATATCGCGAGGATTTTAATGTTCGCACGGCAGTCTATGATGTGCAACATATCGAAAAACTGTCAAAAGAAAATCAATTAGAAATGAGCTTTTATCGTCCGGTGGACGAAGAAGGGAGCATATTACGGTTTAAGTTGTATAGCCCCGACGTGTCTATCCCGTTATCGGATATTATACCCGTGTTAGAATGTATGGGGTTGCGTGTGATCAGTGAAAGACCACACGAAATCAGCCCACATAATACCGGTAAATTTTGGATAAACGATTTTGCAATGACGTATTCTTCAGGAGAAGAACTCAATGTGGAAGAAGTCAAAGAGATTTTTCAAGAAGCTTTTTATCACATTTGGTATAAAGATGCTGAAAGAGATCGCTTTAATAAGCTGGTACTGGGCGCTAACCTCAGTTGGCGAGAAGTGGTCATGTTACGTGCCTTTGCCAAATATATGTGGCAAATTGGCTTTGCCTTGCCTCAGCCTTATATTGAAGAGGTGTTAGGATCGCTTCTGACGGCCACTTCAGATTTAGTCGAGTTGTTTAGAACCCGTTTTGATCCCGCGCTTCCTCAAGAAAAAAGAAATTTTCAAGTCAATGCACTACGGCTTAAAATAAAAAATCACTTAGAAGAAATTAAAAATATCGACGAAGATCGAATCATCAGAAAATACCTTCAAATTATTTTGGCAACCATTCGGACCAATTATTTTCAACTTGATTCTAAAGGAAATTTCAAGAAATATATTTCTTTTAAATTTGATCCCAGTGCCATTACCGAGCTCCCTTTACCACGACCATTATTTGAAATATTTGTGTATTCAACTAAAGTCGAAGGCGTACATTTGCGGGGAGCAAAAGTAGCTCGTGGGGGAATACGCTGGTCAGATCGTCCACAAGATTTTAGAACTGAAGTGTTAGGATTAGTCAAAGCGCAACAAGTCAAAAATGCGGTCATTGTACCATTAGGCGCGAAAGGAGGGTTTGTTCCTAAAAGCATTCCCCATAATGCCACTCGTGAAGAAATCATGACCGAAGGGATCGATTGCTACAAAACTTTTGTTCGTGGCATGTTAGATTTAACGGATAATTTTGTTGAAAACAAAGTGAGCCCACCTCAAGAAGTTGTCCGTTACGATGCCGATGATCCCTATTTAGTGGTAGCGGCCGATAAAGGAACGGCAACCTTTTCTGATATTGCGAATAGCATTTCGAAAGAGTATCAATTTTGGTTATCAGATGCTTTTGCTTCAGGTGGAGGCACTGGCTATGATCACAAAAAAATGGGGATCACCGCACGCGGTGCATGGGAATCGGTAAAACGCCATTTCAGAGAGCTCAATATCGATACGCAAAAACAAGATTTTACCGTAGTCAGTATTGGGGATATGGCAGGGGATGTGTTTGGTAATGGGATGTTATTATCGAAGCATATTAAGCTCATTGGCGCGTTTAACCATATTCATATCTTTTTAGATCCCGATCCTGATCCGTTGACAAGTTATGACGAGCGACTTCGTTTATTTAATTTACCACGCTCGACTTGGGAAGATTATGATCCAAAACTGATTTCAAAAGGCGGTGGTGTTTTTTCGCGCTTTTCAAAATTTATTACGCTTTCTAAAGAGATCCGAGAAAAGCTTGGCATTACCAAGCAAAAACTCGTCCCCAATGAATTGATCAAAGCCATATTAAAAGCGGAAGTTGACTTATTATTCAATGGAGGAATAGGAACTTACGTGAAAGCAGCTTCTGAGCACAACATCAATGTAGGCGACAGAACCAATGATGGTCTCAGAATTAATGGTGAGGAATTACGTTGTCGAGTCGTGGCTGAAGGCGGGAATCTTGGTTTTACTCAGCTAGGACGGGTTGAATATGCGCTTAATAGCGGTAAATTAAATACCGATGCCATTGATAATTCAGGTGGGGTCGATTGTTCAGATCATGAAGTCAACATTAAAATTTTGTTAAATGATGTGGTGATCAGTGGTGATCTCACCTTAAAGCAACGAAATGTGTTGCTCGGCGAGATGACAGAAGAAGTAGCCGAATTGGTATTAGAAAATAACCGTAGTCAAATTGAGGCAATCAGTGTTGGTGAATATAATGCCGAAAAAAATGCGCAAATGCATTGTCGTTTAATTGAGCATTTAGAACAATTTGCCAATTTAGATCGGGAACTTGAATTTTTACCTACGAATGAAGCGTTATTAACTCGTCAACAAAACGGTAATGGACTTACCCGCCCAGAACTGTCGGTGATCCTTGCTTACTGTAAAACGATGTTAAAAGGTGAGATCCTTGCCTCGAATGTGCCGGAAGATCCCTACATCGCTTTAGATTTAATCACCGCCTTTCCGCAAGCGTTACAAGATCACTTTAAAAAGGAAATGTTTAATCATCGCCTTAAACGCGAAATCATTGCGATGCAGATCTCTAATTCGGTGATCAATGATATGGGTCTTGGGTTTATCCATCGTTTACAGGATGAAACCGGCGCCACTATCCCGGATATTATTCGAGGATATATTGCATCACGCGAAATCTTTCGATCAAGAAAGTTTAGAGAAGCAGTCAATGCTTTAGATTTTATTGTGCCTGCTGATATTCAAGTGAAAATGCTTCATGAATTAAATCGCTTGGTTCGTCGTGGTACACGCTGGTTTTTACGCCATCGTATTAGTACCATGAATGTGAAAGAAGTGATTGAACATTTTACCCCCAAAATGGAATTAGTGAAGGAAGGTTTACGCCATGCCTTGCAAGGATCCGCCGAGGAATTTCTGGTGGAATTTGCCAATGAGTTGAAGGATGAAAATGTTCCGGAAGAAATTGCTTTGGTGACGGCGCAAATGAGTGCTATGTTTTCGGCTTTAGATATTGTTGATGCGGCAACTTCTCACAATTTGCCGGTTGAATCGGTCACGATCACCTATTATGCTGTTGGCGCACGCTTAGAATTAGGCTGGTTTAGGGAGCAAATCAAACTGCACCCAGTCACTAATCATTGGGATTCTTTAGCACGTGCTGCCATTCGGGATGATTTGGATCGACAACAAAGAGATTTAACGGTCGCAGTCATGCTTTCTCAGCAAGACATAACCGATGTTGAAGCTCAAATTGATCAGTGGATGGAGCAATATAAAGGCATGATTGATCGCTGGAAACATATGATTGCCGATCTTAAAACTATGACTAAAAGGGAATTTACGATGTATTCGGTTGCACTGCGTGAATTGATGGAATTAGCCCATACCAGTAGCATGGATGCGGCAGAGAAAAAGGTTGCTTAAATGTGGTATCGCTTCATTAGACCATTGCTTTTTGCTTTAGATCCCGAGTTAAGCCACGATTTTACCTTAAATGCGTTAAAACTTCTGCACGCTATGGGTGGCTTTCGTCAAAGCGCGTTGTCCTCACCTCACTCTATTCATTGCATGGGCTTGACGTTTGCAAACCCCATCGGTTTAGCGGCAGGCCTTGATAAAAATGGGATTTGTTTGCCAATTTGGCAGGCATTGGGTTTTGGTTTTGTCGAAGTGGGTACCGTTACTCCCAAACCACAAGTGGGAAATCCTAAACCCCGTTTATTTCGCTTAATTTCTGATCGAGCGCTGATCAATCGCATGGGGTTCAATAACAAAGGGGTTGATTCTCTGGTAGATCAATTAAAAATCTATCGTTTAACTTGCCCCATTGGCGTGAATATTGGAAAAAATAAAGACACGAGTTTAACCGATGCGCCACTGGATTATCGTGATTGTTTTGAAAAAGTGTATCCTTATGCAGATTATGTTACGGTAAATCTATCTTCACCCAATACGCCAGGGCTTAGAGCGTTACAACATGGGGAAATGTTAAAAGCCATTCTTTTACCCCTTAAGGAAACGCAACAAGTACTTTCAGATCAATATCAAAAAAAGGTTCCACTGGTTGTTAAAATTTCCCCCGATCTGCAAGCAGAAGAGATCAAAATGATTGTTGAGGATTTAATGAATTTAGGGGTGGAGGGTATCATTGCAACGAATACCACCCTACAACGCCCTAGTTTTTTACAAGATCGGCATGCTAAAGAAGAAGGGGGATTAAGCGGCGAACCTTTGTTTGAACGATCGACTGAAATTATCAAACAAATTTATCAACAAGCAGGTGAGGCGCTTGCCATTATTGCGGTGGGAGGGATTTTTAATGCTGAGCAAGCAAAAGCAAAATTTGTAGCAGGAGCAAAGCTGGTGCAGTTGTATACCGGGTTGATTTATCAAGGGCCGGGTTTGGTTAAAGAATTGAGAAGGGCTTTTTAATCCTATCCAATAAAGAGGGATAAAACCATTAATTGTTATCCACGATAGCTACCATGAAGAATGGTCATATTATCCGCAGTTTTTTGTAATTATTTGTCTCACAACGCTTAACCTTAATTTTTTCTTTCCTTTTATCTCCCTCTATTTGAGGCCCGGCGATTTTCTCACAATTTTCTCAGGTGTTGAAAAGAGAAGGAAAAGAGAAGGAAAAGAGAAGGAAAGGAGAAGAGAAGAGAAAGAAAAGGAAGGATAAGAAAAGGAAGGATAAGAAAAGGAAGGATAAGAAAAGAAGGCAGTTGATCAGTTGGCAAAGAGGTCCCTTTTTTTTGTTCGGGAACGTACGTCCCTGTACTCGACCTTTTCCTCATCCCTGATCAGGGCGTCCCTCACAAAAATAAAGGGAGCCTCTTTGCTTCTATCCGAGTACCAAGGTT
>JBIOEB010000026.1:0-22110 GCA_044445585.1 Candidatus Berkiellales bacterium | reverse complement strand
TCCAAGCACTCCTTAACCCAACCCTTTACCCCCACCCCGTCAGCGGGTTTCAACTCATTGAAACCCATCTTTCCTGGGTAATTTTGACTGGCCAATACGCGTATAAAATCAAAAAACCCTTAAATCTTGGCTTTCAAGATTTTACGACTTTAGAAAAAAGAAAAAAATATTGTGAACTTGAAGTGCGCTTAAACCAACGTTTTGCGCCACAAATTTATGTCGACGTGGTGCCAATCACGGGTAATCCACAAAACCCTTCTTTCGATAGGAACCAAACTATTATTGAATATGCAGTTAAAATGAAGGAATTTCCACAAAGCAATCTTTTAAGCATATTAGCAACGCAACGTAAAATTACCAAAGAAATTATTAAAGCCCTTGCAATGGAAATCGCCCATTTTCATCGCTCTACCGAAACAGCCGATCCCGCGAGTAGTTTTGGCACGCCTCAATCCGTGTACGCGCCTATGCAAGCGAATTTTACTGCTTTAAAATCTTTACCGGATATTAATCATCATATTGAGTTGATCCAACACATTGAACAATGGACCCGATCTGAATTTGAAAAATTAACCCCGTTGTTACAATCCAGAAAAAAGAACGGCTTTATCCGTGCTTGCCATGGCGATCTTCACCTTGGCAATATCGTGATGATCGACAATCAACCTATTCCTTTTGATTGCATCGAATTTAACGAAGAATTTCGTTGGACCGATGTGTATAACGATGTTGGCTTTTTAGCGATGGATTTACATCATCAACGCTATTCTGAGCTAAGTCATTTGTTTATTAACCAATATCTTGAAGCCTCGCAGGATTATGAAGGGATCGCTCTGTTACCTTTTTATGAATGTTATCGAGCGATGGTACGGGCTAAAGTCATGGGGCTGCAAATTAATCAATTACCCAGGGATCCAGCGCTGCGCTCAAAATATCAAGAAGAGTTACGTGATTTTTTAACGTTAACACAACAATTTATTCAACCCAAAGCGCCACAATTGACTATTACCTTTGGCTTAAGCGGCTCTGGCAAAACGGTTTATACCGAGCAATTATTAATGCAAAGCGGAGCCTTGCGTTTACGATCGGATGTGATCCGTAAAAAACTGTTTGGTCACGAACCCAAAGCAGCTCTGTACTCAATTGAAACCACTCAGCAGCTTTTTTCACACCTTGTCAATACCGCAACTATTTTACTTAACGCTCAGAGAGCGGTCATCATCGATGCCACTTTTATTAAGCGCTGGCAGCGACAGCACTTTTTAGAGCTTGCTAAAGCATTTTCCATACCACTAAAAATACTCGCTTTCGATGTCCCACTCAATGAGCTTCAACAGCGCATACGTCAACGCTTACAGCAAGGTAAAGATGCCTCGGATGCAGATTTGGCAGTATTAACATCACAACTTCAAGAAATTGAGCCTTTAACAGCTGAAGAGCAAGCACTAGCAAACGTAATTTAATTGTATTGTGGCTTATTGATAATACGTTATTTTGTAAAATAAGCGCGTTTGTTGGGACACATATAGCAAGCTTATAAGTGTCCCAACAAACGGAGAAACTTAGTTGAACGTTATTATTGGTAGAGACAAAGAAAAAGGCGAAACAGTCACGGTATGATCCACGATAAGAATTTAATACGTTTAATTGGGTTTTCTATTCTCACTCTTAGCAGGAGAAGAAATATCATCTAACCAAGGTGTTGCTCTTTCTTCCCACGAAGGGTTTCTGGGTAAAGCCACTCGTCGATCATAATCCGGAGTAACAACCAAGCTAGGAGCAGCGCTTAAACCTGTTGTAGCCAAATGTTGCTCAAGGATTCGCAAAAGATCTTCATGATGCGCTTGATTATGCGCTTGTCGAGCAATATTAAGTGCATTCTTCACGCTAGCGCCTGCTATTGGAGGGGAAAGTGTCAGTAAATACTCAACAGCAGTCAATGATCCAATAATGGTATATTTAAAAAGTAAAAGCTCTTTTAAAGACTCTCGAAACCCAGGAAAAAGATTTTCTAAAGATTGGTAAAGAACGGTAAAACGACTTTTTAAATTTGCTTGCAATGCATCGAGTTGTTCCAGCTGATGTTTGACAAATTCAAGATAAATGTCCTTATGGCTATCAAATTCTTCAATAATCTGTCCGCTTAAATAGTCTATACAACCGCTAGTATCTTGATTGTCAATTGCTTGTTGCAGCGCCATTCCCCTATCATTAAACGAAATCACACCCTGGGTATTTTCAATAAGGCATTTTACACCCTCTAAATTTCCTTCGGCTGCAAAGCTACATAGCTTTGCTCGGATAAATTCACTCGAGATACATAATTTGCATGTGAGTAAAAATTGCATTATATCAAGATGATTATTTCTTGCAGCCATATTAAACATATGTTCATAAAAAAGTGGTTGAAGGTCAAGACCCTCACCCCCATTCACAAGAGCTTTTTTGACTATTATTAAATTTCCTTCAGGAATTCTATCAAAAAAGAGCGATGCCTGAGGATGCAGTCTAGTAATCACTACTTCAATTAATGCTTCTAATTCAAAATCAATCAGGTAAGCCATTACTTTTAGATCCGTTACAGCCATTCTTGCAGTTTGAATACCTGCCCTTGAAAAATTTCTGGCTCTACGAGTAAAAAATCTAACGCAATCCCCCTTATTTTTTTGGGCAAATTCTATTAACATTTTATCTTTTTTCTGAGGAACTAGAGGATCATATAAATCTGATAAACAACCTAATAAGCATTCTAAGACACCCGGGTGGGGATCCTTAGGCACTTTTGCAAATGCTTGCTCTAAATATAGGATAAGGTTTTCCGGAGTAATTCTCGTACTATCCACCGGTGGCTTTTTTAATAAGACAAGCATTTTCAAAACTAAATACTGCACAACCTTAGCTTGATTCTGTGCTACAGCAGCGTTAAGCAGTAAAGCAAAAAGTGTGAATGAATGGATCACTGTTTCACGTTCCAAAAGCTCAACCAATATTTTTAGCTGAGCATCATCACCTTGCTCAGCTGCTTGAAATAAAGAGGGATGATCTCCCCTATATTCAACTTCGATCGCATCCCTAAATTCCGCGCCTTGGCTCATCTTATTTTTCCTTGGTGATCTTTTTAATTACTGTATTGAGCAACTATCTTCTCCTGAAGGAGGTCGTTGGCCTGGTCTTGGTGCGGGACGGGGTTGAGCTGAAGCTAAAGCTGAAGCTGGAGTTTGAGCTGAAGCTGGACCTAGAGTTGGAGCTTGAGATCGAGCTTGAGGTTGAGCTGAAGCTGGTGCTTGAGCTGAAGCTGGACCACGTGCCGCAGAACCACGTCCCGCAAAAGCTGGGGTAAAAGCTGGCGCGGTCGCGAATGCGGAAGGAAGTGCTACCGTGGATGCTGGAGCAGAAACTGGCGCTGTCGCGAATGCGGAAGGGAGTGTTACCGCTGATGCTGGAGCAGAAACTGGCGCTGGCCCTAAAGCGCGTACCGGAGCAAGTGCTTCATCTGCAGTTAATACTGGAGCAGAGGTCGCTGATTTTAATTTGGGAGCTAAAGCCGGAGATAAGGCAGCAGATGATGCTGGAGCAGAAGATGGCGCTGGAGCTGAAGGACGTACCGGAGCTAGCGCTGCAGCTGATGTTGGAGCAGAAGCTGGCCCAGATGCTCGCGCTGAAGGTTGCGGCGCTAAAGGTTGCTGTGCTGAAGGTTGCGGCGCTAAAGGTTGCGCTTGTACCCTATCAACTAAAGCCGCTAAAGGATTAGGCTGAGGATTAGAAATAGAAGTTCTTAGGCTTAGATCCCCTTCTTCTTCCCTAAAAATCTCTCCTTGAGAAACAGGATAGCTCTCATGCTTAAACCTTCTATCCCCATCCATTTGAACCGCAATCATACTCGCGCCCTTACGAAAAGAAGCAACCAGTTTTATAGTCTCCAAATAACCTTCAAGTTTCTTTGTAATTTCCTTGAATTGTAAATTTTTAGCCAATTGCAAGGCAGTTTCTACATCGGTAACTTCGAGAGCAACGTGTTGCCGATCCGTGGATTTAACATCTATTTTTAACGACGCTTCAGCGTCGATTAAAAAATTTATTTTGGCTAGGGCGCCTATTGCTGCAAATTTGCGAAACATTAATCCAGCAAGATGTCCTCGATGCTGTGGGGGGCATAGCTTTAATTGATGTGTGATAAAATCAGTACCCAACGTGCTGTCGGTTGCTAAAAATAAACTATTCTGACCGCTTATTTTACCTTCTAAAAACTGAACACACGCGTCCTGGCGAGTAGCATTAGCTTTTTCTTTGGCAAAAGTGAGATCATTGAAATGAATAAATGAAACCGAATTCTCTAGAACACACTTTAATCCTTCTACATTACCACTTTCGGCATACTCACATAGTTTAGCTCTTCTAAAAACAGCAGAAATTTTCTTTTTGCATTGCGTGAGTAGTAAAGCCATCATGGCTAAATCATCGGGAGTGGTCCCTTCGCACAAACCAAAGGCAAGCTCGCAAACTAATGAAGGGGGCGTGGTTGTTCGAGCTCCTAACATCGATTCAATTTTCAAACGATTTCTATCACGTACTGCTTGGTAAAAGTCTGCAGCGGTAGGATTCTGAGCGGTAGGATCGTCTATAATCATACTTTCAATAAAAATTCTGGCTTCTAAATCATGTAAATAAATCACCACATCTTGCCGATCACTAAGATTTGCTCTTTTTGACAGCGCACTAATGAGTTTGGCAACAGCGGTATAGGTTATTCCCTGTGTGGATTGGGTAAAATATTTTACATAATCAAGAGGTGCAGTTGTCGCTAAAGTTAATAAGTACGTTTCTTTTTCTACCCCTTCCAACCAATCCGCTGAGACTCCCAATAAATATTTTGGAATATTGGGGTGAGGATTAGTAGGCATCGCCTGAAAAGCACCATGTACAAACCCCCTAAATTCATTTCGAATTAAAAAAAGGTTTGTTGATGCGCCTGCTCCTTGCTGTTGTGCTGCGCTTTGTAACATTCCTTTTAATTTATTTATTAGAATTCCTACTATACCCTCACGATTTTTCTGAGAAGCTATCCTTAACGCTTGACCCAAATGACTTTTTAATAACTGTTGACTACTCTCTAATTCCGTAATTAACTGACTCGTCTTCTCAGTGTTTCCTTCACTAACGGCTTCAAAAAAAAGCTGCAAATTTTTATTTGGCCCTTCTGCTTTGCTCATTGAATTTCTCCTTTTCCTATTGTTATTGCAATATGCTTGGCGCGGTACTTCGCGTGGTGCTTGGTGCTATGTTTTGTGCTATGTTTGGTGCGGTTCGATCCCTAGGTGGTGCAGCAGCGACTCCTGCTCCGGCTCCGGCTTCTTCTTGCGCTTGTTGCGCTGATTGCGACCGTAATGCTGCATAACCTGGTGCAAATACTGCTGGGAAAAGCGCCCTTTCTGCCCAATCCATTTCATCATCAGCAGGGCTAATGCTTCGATCCAACCTCTGTACCAACATTAGATTATGTAAAACCCGCGCTATTTCAAGTGCCCATTGTTTATCCCAAATAGAGATGGGCGCTGATCGATCTGCTAATAAAAATTCTACCGCTCTGACATTTTCATGTGCGGTATAATAACGAAGAAGCAGTCCCTTATAATAAGTAAGATCCTCTTTGGGGCAAAAATTAAGCTCAAAGTTTGCAAATGCCTCTTCATTCACCGTAACACGACTACTCAGTTGCTGCAAAAAAGCAAGTGTTCTAGGATGTTGGCTTGCGTCTTGCTGAGCTACTTCAATATCCTGTAGTGAAATGTAATCTTGAGAAAAAAGATGGGCTAGTCTCAAACCCGCGAAATCTCCCAATTTTGCACAACGATGAAATAAGGCTCTTCTAAAATGGCCCGAGATCTTACCCTTTGCACAACTATCCAATAAATTGACTAAAGATTCCTTATGAAGCTCTTCCACGGCTAAGCCAAATGCTTCTTCAAGATGCATCGATGGAATTTCGTCAATGTGCTCCTCGAGTAACTGCTCAATTTGTTGCTGAGTGCCCATCCTAACCAATGCCAATAAAGATACTCCTAAGGGATTGGACCGCATTAAACGGTGAACAAAATTTCTTCGTTCTCGACCAAACAAATATTTCACCACTTCGATACGCTGGTGTTTCGTTGCTATACAAAATGCTTCCTCTGCTTTCTTATCAACATGCTTTTCAAAAACCTCTTCTGCTTTCCTTTCATTTTCCTCTTCGAATGCCTCTGCTGCTTTCTTTTCATCTTGTTTTTTATTTTTTTCTAGTAAAAATTGCACAACTTCGGGGACCCCATGTCGTGCGGCCACTCCGAGTACTTCTAATTTGGCCACTTCAATAGGGCGTCCTTGTAATTTTTCTAATAGGATCTCAAGATATTCTACGTTTCCCTTATTTACAGCAGCAATCAGCATTTTAGGCAAATTTTCGATATAAAAATCATAGTTGCTTCTGTTATGTTGAAAAGTATCTTTAAAAGATTCAACTAAACATCTTATGACGCCCTTATTGTCATTTTCTATCGCTTGAATAATCCCTTGTATATAACGTGCAGGGGTCATTTTACCTACAGATTTAAGCGTTAACACAAAGCCTTCCATCTCCGGAATAGTTCCTGCTCTGGCCAACCGGAATAAATTAGCGTCATCTTGAAGGACTGAATCATCTCCCGCAATCTTTAGAACAACCTCATCAAATGAAAAAGATGCGGCAATTGAGGGCACCTGTGGTTCTTGAATATCATCCTGCGGAGAAACCAACGTGATACCATGTTGTGTGGCATAATGTTGAATAGTACTCGCCCACATGACCCTTTGTGCTTGCGGTACATGATCCATTGCCCAAATCAAATCTCGCAAGGGTATTTCAGCACCACCAGCAGTTAAAATAGCATTGGCCAGCTTTAAAGTTTCCCTTTGAATTGCGATGCGCAGTGCCCAACCCTTATGCTCACCGGCAATAAAAGTTCCTTCATCCAATAAAAAGTGTGAAAGGATGGGGAAATAATTTTGTTTCCCTTGACTACAGAAAAGAACCACATCATGAAACCAATTGACTTTAAGAGCATTCTCAAGCATTTTGCTGTATTTTTTAAAAATTGTCGCAAATATTACTTCATCACCTCTATTTAATGCTTCAAAACAAGCTTGAACCATTTCTTTAGATTCAACGTACGGGGATGGGGATGCTTTAAAAAATTCCTCTAATTCCTCGAAGCTTCCTTCTTTTGCTCTTCGAACGAGTTCAGCAGCAGTATATTTTGATGGTGGAGGTCGCTCTAAAGGCTTTTCATCAGTGATATGTCGCTCCATGAGAGTTTTTAAGAGGATATTGCCAGCTTGGGTTGCTTCGACAAGCCCCGTCGCTAATTCTGGTTGTGGTAGCTGTTTGGTCCCTACTTCTTCAAGAAGGACTGTTGCCATATTAAGAAAAGTCTTATGGAAATGCTGAGGAAGATAATGCCCTCTCGCATGTGCGATCGCTTCAAATACTGCTTTATTAACAAGCTTTTTTTCTATTTTATTTTTCTGATCAAAAGGCAAAGCAATTAAATCCGGTGTCGTTTCCAACCTTCTTAAAGACGGTTCGCGATGTGCGCCGCAACCATAAATCCAGAATTCATTGTGAACATGTGCTTTTCTTTGAGCAATATCCCCATAAATGTTGGGATGAACCATTGCTCCTGCTACCGTGCGACGATCTCCATAACTACGAAAAGAATCATAAAGGGAATTATTTGTGCTACCATCCAATTTTGTTAATATTTCTTTTCCATAAGGATCCTTTCCATATAACCATAATTTATTTTGAGGATCTTTCACTAAAAGTGGAATAAGATGGCGATGCGCCACCAATTTAGGGAGTGTTGGCGTTTCTGGGAAAGGCATAAACTGCAGATCAAATTGCACGGTATTAAATCTATACAAACAAGGGATATCTTTTGGATCTAATCCTAACATTCCTAAGGAAGGCCTCAAGGCACATAACCTTAAATTAAGATCATATTGTGGTTCGGTCTTTAATTTAAATGCTTGATTACACAAGCCAACTATCGCGAGTAATATTTTTCCTTTTTCCAGCATCGATATCGATTTTATTTCATTCATTAACAAATATTTAAAAATGTCAAAATGACCATTATCGATTGCCTCCAAACAGGCTTGGGCTATGGCTTCTTTGCTTTCTCTGCTAATTTTTTCCCCAAACGCATCTAATATTCGTTCGACTTCCTGGAAGTTGTTTTCCATAGCAGCTTTAATAAGAGCTAACCCTGGCGGGAGGCCTCCTACTGGGATAGCAATGGGGTGTTTATAACCCTTTAGCATGAAATGTCCTTGATGCTTCGCATCTTGTTTGTATGCTGCGCGCGGAATGAATCCGCGCTTACACCAAAGGGGGAGAATCGCGATTCTCCCCCTTTGGAAACCCCCATCGCGTAGAGAACACTTCTAATGATGCTTCGCATCTTGAAGTGTGTTGGGTATAGGTTGGGAAATTGTAAATGATTTTAAGCGAGGTGCAAATTAAATCAGCATTAAAGTTTGGCTGTTAATTATTACAGGTAAGAAAATTACTTACTTTTTTCAGGGCGGGAATTGCAAATTAAACGCGCTGGCACGCACACTTCAAGTTCTTTAACCAATGTGATTTCACTCATGGTAATGTTCACACGATAAGCAAGAAGCTCAACACCATTTAGCACGGCTTGGCGCAATAATTGTCCATATTCCGAATCGATGTGATCTGCAGGAAAGACCCTTTCAATGCCAGTGTGCATCACGCAGTAAAAAAGCACGGCACGATAACCCAATTGTTTAGCATGGATCAAAGATCGTAATTGCTGCAGATTGCGTTCATTAACAGAATCAGGAAAAAATCCACGATGCACTTCATCGCCTAAAGTCACGCCTTTAGCAACGATAAAACATTTTTCGTGAGGTAATAATAAAAGATTTTCTTCTCCGGGTGGATTATTGCTTTTTTCTAACATTAAATCTAAACCGCTATCTGCTAACTCGGGCAAATCTTCGGTGATCCGTGTATAGCCTTGCAATTGAGCAATGGTCCCATTTTCAATCGCTTCGATAATTAATTTATAGGTGTGCAAAACATTAACGCACACTAAATGGCCACCATTCACTTCGACCAATTCCCAGGTATCTGAGAACTTTCGCCGACCATTTGGCGAGGCAGAAAACCAAATCCTACTGCCTAACACATCACATCCCATCATGGATCCCATATTGGGGCAATAAATCGTGCGTTGTTCTTGGTTATTTAACACAACCTCAGCTAAAAACCGTTTATAACGTTTTAAGAGGACAGCTTGTGTCAATGAACTTGCATATTTCATAAAGGACCTTTTTGTTGCCTTTTTGCCGCATTTTTTTAAAGAGTCGGCAAATTTACTTAAAACTTAAATAGAATGCCTTATTGCTAATGTCTTATTTCCTACCAGAAAAGTCGGCAATAGCGGTAGCCTTCATTTTGTTTTAAGTGTATATTCGCTCCCTTAGTATAAGGAACTATTTTTAAATTACTTTGTTCCAATAAGGAAATTAGTTTAATTTTAACTCTTACCTGGGTGGTAATACCTCAGGAGGAAACTATGGCAACAGAAAAAAAGACAACAAACAAAACCACAGGTCATGGTCCATCTACTAGTCAGACTCTGCTCTCTTACGGCGTAAAACCCTATGAACCCTCACCAGGGGAAGAGTATATGAGCAAAAGTCAGCTCGAGCATTTCAGAAAGTTACTAAATATTTGGAAAAACGCCCTGCTCGAAGGCGGCGACGAAACGATCCACGATTTGAAAGAGCTCTCTGAAGTCCCTGCCGATGTGAGCGACCAAGCTACTCGCGAAGAAACCTTTGCCATTGAATTACGCGCCCGTGATCGTGAGCATAAATTGATCAAGAAAATTGATGAATCAATTAAAGCAATCGACAGTGGGGATTATGGCTATTGTGAAGAATGCGGTGTCGAGATTGGGATCCGACGGCTCGAAGCCAGGCCCACTGCCACTCTCTGTATTGATTGTAAAACTCTCGCAGAAGTACGTGAAAAACAAGGGCGATAACCAAACACACCCCAGCAGTGCATTGCATACGATCGACGCCATTCGCGATCGGCAATGTGTGCGAGCTTTTCTTAAAAAAGAAGTTCCACCAGAACTTATCGAAAAAATTCTTGAAGCGGCGCGTTTCGCGCCTTCTGGTGTCAATACCCAACCTTGGCACGTCACGGTGCTTGGCCCACTGCATCGACAAAAGATCTCGGCTGCCATTATTCAAGCCCGAGAAAATAATATTCCAGAAAATCCAGATTATCATTATTATCCCACCGAATGGGTCGAGCCTTTCAAAAGCCGACGCAAAGCGTGTGGGCTAGCACTTTATGGCGCCCTGCATATTGCAAAGGACGACAACCCTGCCCGCAAAAAGCAGTGGTATAAAAATTATCATTTTTTCGATGCACCCGTAGGTTTTATTTTTTATCTGCCTGCAGGGCTTTGTAAAGGATCGTGGATCGACATGGGCATGTTTATCCAAAATGTGATGTTAGCAGCAAGGTATTACGGATTGGAAACCTGCCCGCAAGCTGCGCTTGCAGAATATCCCGATATTATTCGCGAGCAGTTAAACATTTCAGCCGATTACCATATCGTTTGTGGTATGGCAATGGGCTATGCGGATTGGTCAGATCCCGTGAATCAATATCGAACAACCCGTGAAGAAATCAATACTTTTACTATTTGGCTTAACTAATGACAAAAGTCCAATTTTATTTTGCGTTTATTTTACTGGGTATCGTTATTTTCGCTTTAATGACCACGCTATGGATGTTATGTCATCATCATCCAGAAATTTCGTTACTTTTTTTTATTCAAAGTATTTACTCTTTAGCGTGCTATCTTTTACTCGGGATTGGTTTAGGCGTGCCGTTAATTTTGCTGGCCACTATTTTAGGATGGGTGCAATTAATATTACTGTTAAGCGGAAATATCAATCCACATCTTGCGCGCGAGGGGTTTTTAAAAGTACTGAATACGTTGTTTAGCAAGTTATAGTTGTTTGTACCAGTTGCACTTGAAAAATAGGTATTGTTCCGGAACTCCGAATTTCAAAGTGGAAGCAGTATATATGCTGCGCGCGGAATAAATCCGCGCTTACATATGTTTTCTTTTTATACTCTTTCAGATCTTTCTTTAGATCTTTCTTTGAAGGTCATTTTTTCAGCCATTTTTTCTGTCATGGCTTTTCCTTGTTCTTGAAATTGTTCTACGCCTTTTTCAAGCCATTTTTGATACGCATTTGCGCCTTCCATCATGGTATCTAAAACGTGCTGCGTATGTTCCATCATTTTTGGTGCTAATTTAGCAACACAACGTGAATTTGCGCTGAAAACTGCAGGCAATCCATTAGCATGGCTAATTTCTTGCATTCCCTCAGCGCCAGTTTGCATTATTTCGTTCATTGTTTTTAAATTTTCTCGAATAATTTCACCACACATTTTGGTGGCGATACCATTCAGCTCAAGTAAAGGGGCTAAAGTGTTCTTGTTAGATTGTGACCATTGATCAAAATAAGTGCTGGGCATGGTTTTCTCCTCTTTAAAATATTGCGTTGCAGCAGATTACGTTTTAAAGATAGGCAGCCACCAAAACGTTGTCAAGGTGGGGCTGGGTTTTCTTTCAATTCACCGTCAGGATCTTGGGCTTTTGCCGGTGATGTTTGCGATAACCACGTTTGCAACCACTCTTGCTGCAATTGTTGCCAGCGACTGAAATTTTGTTGCGTCAAATTCGTCATGCCTTGGGTAAACAAAGGGCCTAACATCTTTTGCATTTCTCCACCATAAAAACGGATCATATGTTGTAAATTTTCGGTGGTAAAAAGAGAGGGGCCTTTTTCTTCTTGCTCGATAATGATCTGCAATAAAGTGCTATGCGTGATGTCTTCTTGCGATTTGGCATCGATCACTTTAACTGCCACTTGCTCGAGCACTAAACGCTTCACATCTTCTAAAGTGATGTAGCTGCTGATCGCTGTATCGTATAAACGACGATTAGGATATTTTTTGATGAGACGTGGTTCATCCATATAATCAAAATTCCTCTAGTTAATACATATGCTGCCCACCATTTACCGCAATGTTGGCGCCAGTGATGTATCCTGCTTCATCCGCACTCAGAAAAGCAACCACTCGCGCGACCTCGCTTGGCTCGGCTAATCTGCCGACCGGTATTTGAGCGATAATCTTTTCTAAGATCGACGAAGAAACTTTTTTGACCATCTCAGTCGCCACATATCCCGGAGAAATGGTATTAACCGTGATCCCCTTGCTTGCCACTTCTTGCGCGAGCGCTTTGGTAAATCCATGCATGCCAGCTTTAGCTGCGGAATAATTCGTTTGACCAAATTGTCCTTTTTCACCATTAATTGACGAAATATTAATAATCCGACCAAATCCTCGATCCATCATGCCATTAACCACTTGGCGCGTGACATTAAACACGCTATCTAAATTCACGCGCATCACGGTATTCCATTGATCAGGGTCCATTTTACGCAAAGTGGCATCTCGGGTGATGCCTGCATTATTGACTAAAATATCGACTGGCCCGTATTTGCTTTCGACTTCTTTAATCATGGCAGCGCAAGATTCAAAATTCGTCACATCCCCATAAATAATTTCAAACGGGTAATCTTGCTGTCGTTGCTCGGCTTGCCAAGCCAGTGCATAGGTATTATCCCCACCATGGCTATATCCTGCAATCACACGCACACCATCGTCTTTTAATCGTCGACAAATTGCCGTTCCAATACCACCTGTTCCGCCTGTTACAAGCGCAATTTTTGTTTTCATCGTCACACATCCTTGTGTTGTGTTCCTCCGTCATTGCGAGGAGTCTTCGACGAAGCAATCCAGTCTTTTCAAGATATTTCTGGATTGCTTCCACCTCGTAAACTCGGTGTCGCAATGACGAAACTCCTAATTTCAAAGTGAAAGCAGTATCATTAATTAATTTATCAAAAGCTGCCTCAGAAATGGTGATTTAAACGCTTTGAACTGCGAGCGCAACCCCTTGCCCACCCCCAATACATAACGTCGCTAACCCTTTTTCAACTTTTCGCCGTTGCATTTCATGTAATAGCGTTACCAAAATTCTCGCACCCGAAGCACCAATCGGATGCCCAAGCGCAATGGCACCACCATTGACATTGACTTTTTCAACATCCCAACCCATTTCGCGATTAACACAAATGGCTTGTGCAGCAAAGGCTTCGTTCGCTTCGATTAAATCTAAATCTTTGACAGTCCAACCTGCTTTGGTTAAACATTGTTTGCTTGCAGAAATCGGGCCAGTTCCCATAAAAGCAGGATCCACTCCGATTGCAGTCGCTGCAACAATTTTAGCCATTGGTTTCAGGCCATATTTTTTTACTGCATCGCCACTTGCAATAATCAACATCGCCGCACCATCATTAATGCCTGAAGCATTTCCTGCAGTCACTGATCCATTTGGTATAAAAGCAGGTTTGAGTTTGCTTAAGCTTTCGTAAGTTGTCCCCGCGCGAGGAAATTCATCTTGCGCAAAAAGCGTGGTTTCTCCTTTCCCTTTGGGAACAGCAATAGGAATAATTTCACTGGCAAAACGATGCTCTTTAATGGCCTTTTCAGTTTTTTGTTGCGACAATGCCGCAAATGCATCTTGTTCTTCGCGACTAATATCATATTTTTTAGCGATATTTTCTGCGGTTTGCCCCATATGATAATTATTAAACGCATCCCATAAACCATCGAGGATCATTGAATCTTTTAATGACCAATCGCCCATACGTTGACCGGTGCGAGAATTGGGTAAGCAGTGCGGCGCAATCGACATATTTTCTTGGCCACCGGCTAAGATTAAACCGCTTTCTTGCAGGCGGATGGCTTGAGCGGCAAGCTGAACCGATTTTAAGCCTGAGCCACACACTTTGTTGATGGTCATGGCGGGAATGGTATTGGGGATCCCAGCTTGAATGCTTGCTTGACGAGCAGGATTTTGTCCCATGGCAGCGGTTAAAACTTGTCCAATAATGACTTCTTCAATTTTATCTGGCGTCAAAGATAGTTTTGCTAATAGTCCTTTAATAACTTGTGCACCCAAGGTACTTGCAGGAATTTTAGAAAGTGCTCCACCAAAACTTCCCACTGCGCTTCTTGCTGCACCAACAATATAAACGTCTTGCATGTTAACTTCCTTATTAAGTTTAAATATAAACAAACACGTATCAATTTAAAGTTTATCCCTTATGGAATGTTTTACCAGTTCAGATCAATTTTTGCTGGAAGATTACATGAAAAAATAAGCGTAAAACACTAAAAGCTATCGCAAATTAGGGGTTATGTGCTCAGCTAAAGCACAAGTCAGTCGAGCAGCGCAGTTTCATACCCCCAAAAATCCTTGAATTTTTTGACGCAAGCACAAAACCCAAGTACATTGAGTAGGTACATCGCGAATGTACAAACTTTTCCTATTTTAAAATAGTCCTGTGAGGTATAAATATGCGTCAATTGACATGTCAGGAAGTAGATCAAATCGCTGGTGGTAGAGGTACTCCTTGGATGGAGCTAACAGATTATCAAGTGTTTCAATGGGGAGTTTCAGCGTATTCAGCATTGACCGCCTTGAACCTAGCCAGTGGATACACGCAAGGTTTGGTAAATGGTGTGGCTAAAGAAGTATCAATGACAGCACAAGCCTCCGGCATGGCTGCTGGTGCACTCGCTGCTGGAGTTACATTTGCGCTTTCTTTCGCTGTAACGTCCTTATATGAGACTTACGCACTTGATCTTATTAAACGCTAAGTTCGCCAGTCTAAAGTAAGGAAGGTGGAACCACCTTCCTTGCTTGTGATTTATGCTTTACCCGCTTGCGAGGCATGTGTGCTTCCCTACAATTTCCACTATAGTTCCCCAATCTTTTGAATCATCGCCCTAGTCGAAGGATCAAAATTAGCATCAAGGCTGCCATTCTTTAGACTTTCAAACACGCGCTGGGCTAGTTTTTTTCCTAACTCCACACCTGGTTGATCAAACGAGTTAACCTGCCAAATCACTCCTTGAACAAAAACTTTATGTTCATAAAGTGCTAACAACTGGCCCAACGTATAAGGGGTGATTTTAGGTAATAAAAAAATGTTGCTTGGTTTATTGCCTGGCATAACTTCATGCGGTGGATAATTTTGATCTTTAGGGGTGCCTTGCATTAACGCTTGGGCTTGCGCTAAACAATTTGCCACTAAAAATTGATGTTGCTGCGTTAAAGGAGCATCGCTTTGAGCGGCCACAATAAAATCAATGGGAACAAAATGCGTGCCTTGATGTAACAATTGATAAAAAGCATGTTGGCCATTGGTACCCGCTTGACCCCAAACAATTGGGCCAGTAGCACCGGTGACGATGTGCCCATCATGGTTGACGCCTTTACCATTACTTTCCATATCAAGTTGCTGCAAATAATCTGGCAAGCTTCTTAAGCCTTCTGCATAGGGCAATACTGCTAACGTTTCTGCATCCCAACCATGAATGTACCAAATGCCAAGCAAAGCCAGTAAAACAGGCATATTTTCGGCCATTGGGGCCGATGCAAAATGTGCATCCATTTTGCTTGCCCCTTGAAGAAAAGCTTCAAAATTTTTCATGCCAATAAAAAGCGCCAATGGCAAGCCAATCGTTGACCAAACAGAATAACGTCCGCCCACCCAGGCTTCGAAAGTGAGACAATGTGACGATGGGATCCCAAAAGCCTGTGCCTTTTTAGGTTGTGCCGTCACGGCAATAAAATGATTGGTTAAATCGTTGGTGCTTAATTGTTCGCTAAGCCATTGCTTGGCAACTTGCACGTTGGCTAAAGTTTCGGGCGTAGTAAACGATTTTGACGAAATAATAAAAAGGGTGGTGGCCGGATTTAATGTTTGCAGTAATGATGAGATCGCCATGGGATCGACATTCGACACAAAATGCAAATTTACGGTTGCTTGTCGATAATACTCTAATGCTTGCACCACCATTTTAGGGCCTAAATCGGATCCGCCAATCCCTAAATTAACGATATCGGTGATCGGCTGTTGCGTTGCGCCTAACCACTGATGATTTTGGATGGTTTCTACCATTTTTGCCATTTTGGCTTTTTGCTCGGCAATGATCGCTAACAGTTTAGAATCCAGCGGTAAGAATGCTTCTTCTTTTTGGTAGCGCAGTGCCGTATGCCAGGCAGGGCGATTTTCAGTGGTATTCACCATTTCACCGGTCATTAAACGTAAAATGGCGCCCTTGACATCGTAAAAATTGGCCAATGCGACAAGTTGCTCAAGGATTTCTTCGGTAAGAAAATTTTTAGAAAAATCCCAATAAAGTTGATCTACCGTTAGAGAAAATTTGCTGACGCGGGTGGGATCTTTAGCAAAAAGATCGATAAGTTTTTCTTTTTGCATATGGTTGGCAGATCCTTTAAGGGCTTGCCAAAGTTTTATTTCATCATCATTGTTAAAATCAGGATTAAACATGACATTTTCCTAAATGAATTTCCTTTAACCATTCTTTAACAGGTTTCCCTCGCAACATTTTATCGGGTGCAATTTCTGCCAAAGGAGCTAACACAAAATCACGCAAGTGCATCAAAGGATGCGGCACAATCAAATTAGATGCATGAATTTCTTCATCGCCATAAAAAAGTAAATCGCAATCTAATGTTCGTGGCCCCCATTTTTCTTGACGAACACGTCCTGCTTGTTGCTCGACCTCTAACAAACCCGTCAATAAATCCTGCGGCGACAGCGAGGTTTTGATTTTTGCTACCGCATTCACAAAATCATCTTGATTTACCTTTCCCCAGGGTTGTGTTTGATATAAAGAAGAAGTTTGGATCAGCTCTGTTTTGGGCAGCAGGCTCAAGGCAGAAAACGCTTTTAAAATTTGTTCTTTTGGCGCATTTACATTGCTCCCCAATGCGACAAAACTTTCAATCATCGGCTTTTACCTGTTCAGAAGCTTTGTCGGCAGAAGATTTTTTAAGTCGCTTCTTGTCCACTAACGCTTTTTGCATGGCTCTGCGCTCAGAGTGATCGGCTTCAATATAATCTTCCCACCATTTTGCTAACTCTTGAACATCCTCGCCAGCTTTAGCACGCAATAGTAAAAAATCAAAGGCCGCACGAAATCGCGGCTCGGCCATTAAGGTTTGTGGGCGCTTACCATATCGTCTTGTCAAGCGCATTTGCATTAACCAAATTTCACGAGCCCCATGTACAAATCGCTTAGGAATACTTAATTTTTTGGATTGTTTACGTAACAGATCTTCCATGGCTTTCATTCTGGCTGGGTAAAAGGGCATGCCATGATCAATATCCTTTTGTGCTTGTAAACAAATAGGATGCCACAATAATCCTGCCAATATAAAAGCGGGCGTAACCGTTTTTTGTTCTTGGATCCGCTGATCGGTACTTAAGAATATGGCTTTGAGCAACGCATCGGTTGGATAATTTTTTTGTTGTAACGCTTCGGCCGTGGCGGGAAATAATTCCTTTAATAAATCATAGGTTTTAAGATGCTCGTACACTTGCGAAGCCACACCCGAATGAAACATTTTTAAAATTTCTTCGAATAATCGGGCCGACGAAATATGGCTAATCAGGTTTTTTAACTCAGCAATGGGCGCAGCTAATTGCGAGTTAAGTTCAAAATTCACCTTACACGCAAAGCGAATGGCTCGGAGCATGCGAACGGGATCTTCACGATAACGCTTGGCTACCTCTCCTATCATCTTGAGACGTTTAGCCTTTAAATCAGCATAACCGCCGACAAAATCCACTAACGAAAAATCTGCAATGTTGTAATAAAGTGCATTGATGGTAAAGTCACGTCGCCAAACATCTTCTTCTAAGGTGCCGTAAACGTTATCTCGCAAAATCATGCCATGAGCGGAGTGGGAATGATCTTCGTCAGAAGCACTTTCTGCTTTTCCACGAAAAGTCGCCACTTCAACAATATCATGACCAAAATGAATATGCGCCAACCGAAAGCGTCGACCAATTAAGCGACAATTGCGAAAAATTTTGCGAATTTCATCTGGTTTGGCGTTGGTCACCACATCAAAATCTTTAGGATGAAGCCCCAGCAGCAGATCGCGAACGCCCCCACCCACTAAATAAGCTTCATAGGCATTACGGTGCAGTCGATACAGCACTTTTAATGCATTTTCACTGATATTGGCACGAGAAATCCCGTGCTCACTGCGCGGAATAATCACGGGGGTTAGTAATACTTGGGATCTCCCCTGATCACTGCTGGTTTTTGCGAGTAAACCAACTTTTTCTAGGAACGCCCTAATCATCTCAGGGGAACACCTTCATTGTTCAACATATTCTTTTAATCGTTTGAGTAAGCAACTCAAGTGGGTATAATAGCACGATAATCGAGAATGGTTGAGCTCCCTTCGTCTAGAGGCCTAGGACGCTGCCCTCACACGGCGGTAACAGGGGTTCGAATCCCCTAGGGAGCACCAGTAAGGAAACACTATGGCTGCAATTGATGATTTATTAAATAAAAATTTACAAGAATATTTAATTCGTACCACCCGTGCAGAGCCCCAATTACTGGCAAACTTACGAAAAGAAACCATGAGCCTATCGCCGTTGGCGCAAATGCTGACTGGCCCAATCGAAGGCGCTTTGCTGCATTTGCTCGTCAAGATAAGCCAGGCAACCCTGTGTTTAGAGCTTGGCACCTTTACTGGATATTCTGCTTTGCAAATAGCATCTGCGCTTCCTACCGATGGGAAACTCATCACCTGTGAAAACCGAAAAGAGCATGCAGAGATTGCACAGAAGTATTTTAATTTAAGTCCCCATGGCCACAAAATTATCCTAAAATTTGGCGATGCCACTCAAACGATCAACGCATTAGAAAACGATTTTGATTTTATTTTTATCGACGCCGATAAAGCCAATTATCCACTTTATTACGATATGCTGATCCCAAAGCTTAAAAAAGGCGGATTAATGGTAGTGGATAATGCGTTGTGGGATCGTGAAGTGCTGTCACCCAAAGATAACAACACGCTTGCCATTGATGCACTTAATCAAAAAGCACGCAATGATGAGCGCGTTGAAACGGTGATGCTGTCGGTACGAGATGGGATGTTGTTGATTTACAAAAATTAAGGGCCGCTTTTTGAGCGGCCCCTTTAAATATCGTGTTCAAATTAAGGTGGTCACAGAGAGCAATCTCTATGAAAATCCCTCTGTTCGCTGCGCTCACTTCTCCCTTTTTCAAAGGGAGAGTATTTGTGGGCTGCGCCCACACTAGACTGTCGCATAGCGACATAATGTCTCCCTTTGAAAAAGGGAGACCGCGCGTAGCGCAGAGGGATTTTGCTGTGCCGTCCCGGGATATTTACTTAATCACGCCACAAGCAATTCTAGGACCACCACCACCCAACGGTTTTGGATAATCAGAATAATTATCGCCACCTTTATGGATCATGATCGAATGATTTTCCACTTCAGCCACTTTTAAATGTGGCGCTAACATCTTGTGATGACTTTCACCCTTTTTATTCGCCACCAACACTGGCAAATCGCCTAAGTGTCCATGTGCTTTAAAAGGCCCCAAATGCTTTTTGGTTTTTTCAGGATCTAAGTGCCCACCTGCAGCAAGACCTGGCACATTTTTATTATTTTTTTCCTTTAATTCACAACTTGGATTTTGATGAATATGAAAACCGTGATCGCCAGGGGTTAATCCTTTTAAATTGGGAAGAATGACCATTCCCTTTGGACTATCTTTAAACTCGATTGTGCCGATTTTTTCACCGATCCCATGAGCTGATACATTATCATTTAAGCGATAAACATCGACTGTTTTGTCAGCTGCAAAGGCTTGGCCGATTGCACTGATTAGTATACTGAGGATCAGCACTCGTCCTTTTTTCATTGTCTTTGTCTCCCTGTGACGAAATTGAATCCTTTATTTAAAAGACACTAGCGTGTCAATACTCTTTGATTGTAACGGTACCAAAACGATAAAACCACTGACAAAATTGAAAATACTGTGCTACATTTGCGATTAAGAAAAAGCTCACAACAGGCAGAATTAAAATCTCAATGTCATACGTTAACATCTCTGGATATAAATTTACCCAACTAGATAATTTAGAGCAACTTCAGCAAGATCTGAAAGCAAACTGCCTGTCATTGAGTTTAAAAGGAAGCATTCTGATAAGTACTGAAGGGATCAATATTTTTCTCAGCGGGCAACGCCAAGCCATCCTTGAGTTTTATGCCTACTTAGCAACGCTAAACCTCCCTACGATCGAATTTAAGGAAAGCTTTTCTGATTACCCTCCCTTCAAACGGATGAAAGTGCTAATCAAAGCCGAAATTATTACGATGGGTGTGCCTTGGGTAGATCCGGCCAACCACTCAGCCCCTGCCGTGTCTGCTGAAGAATTCAAACAATGGCTTGACGAAAAAAAGCCATTAGTCATACTCGATACGCGCAATCAATATGAAATAGAAATCGGCAAATTTAAAACCGCTTTCGATCTAAGCATTGATCACTTTCGAGAATTTCCTGAAGCCATCAAAAATTTACCCGAAGAATTTAAAAATAAAACCATCGTGACTTATTGCACCGGCGGTATTCGGTGTGAAAAAGCGGCTCCTTATCTCATCGCACAAGGTTTTAACAATGTCTATCAATTGGAAGGTGGCATTTTAAAATACTTAGAAAAATGTGACGGCACACACTATGAAGGCGATTGTTTTGTTTTTGATGATCGTGTTGCGCTAAATGCTAAACTCCAAGAAAGCAAAGAATTGGTGTAAAGCCCCTCTCAATCAAGTTTCAATGAATAGTTTTACAAAAAGCCCAAAGTTGTAAACCCAAGCCTTTGAGTAAGTAACACTGCACTTACACTTATCATATACCCAACGCACTGCGCAGCATACAAACAAGATATAACCCCCTGAATTACAAAGAAACATATTAATATCCTGTAATATTTAGGAACTTATTTCACCTCTAAAGACTCTTTTTAATATATTTAATCAAAATAGGAGATCTGTGTTATGTCTCATCAAGGGCCATCAGATGTTGTTACCAGAACTTTTGGCGCTATATTGCGCAACGTTGAAGCGAATAACCCGAAAGATTTGCAGCAAGTAAGAAAAATTATAAGCAATTTGGCAAGTCAAATGGAAGATTTGATTGGTCATGGTCTTTATCAGGAACAAGATAATGTCGATTCAATATTTAATTTATTAAATCAGTCAAACACTAAACTCGAAACTTCAATTTATAATGTGGTAAAAGCGGCATTGACAAAAGCCGGATATAATCCCAATCCGCCCCGAGAGCCTGCAAAACCCGCTGCCCAAGAACCTGCAAAACCTGCTGCTCCCCCAAAACAAGTAGCGCAAGAATTATCTCCTGATGAAGCTCTCACTAACAAAATTACTAGTGCAAAGAATGTGAATGACCTTATTGAGGCAATTAGTAAATATCCTTCCGATACTATTAAAACTACTGATCCTAAAGTTAGTATTCCTAAAGACGCTGTAATAAATTCTCTTAAAACGTTAGGCGTCCTTGCAAGCCAAAGCGCAGGCCTAGGCGCAGATATAGATGCGGCTGCTAAACAAAATGGAATTACCAGCCTTTATGGGCTTCGAAAAAAATTCGTAGATTTAGCCACTCCAAAACCAAAGGAAGAAGGTAGAGTTGCCCCGGTGGCGCCAAAGTATGTTCAAGCCTCCGCTCAAAATCCAGCAAGTCAAAGGGTTCCACCAAAACCTGCGCCAAGTGTTGAGCAACAAAGACCTAGGCCAGGTGGGAAGAAGGGTGATGAATAGAAAAAATTGTTTCAATAAAATTAAGGAAAAATACCAGCGCAATTATCGGGACATTATGCTTAAAATGCGCAAGAGGGGGTAAAGGTTATGTCTCAAGGTAGTGGTTTTTTTGAAGAGAAATTAGACGAATTGAAAAAAATTGTAATTGATGATTTGAAATTTATAAAAAAAGAAGGAACCTATCTTAAATGG
>JBIOEB010000025.1:0-22951 GCA_044445585.1 Candidatus Berkiellales bacterium | reverse complement strand
TCTCCCTTTTTCAAAGGGAGAGTATATGTGGGCTTCGCCCACAAGGGTCGCGTAGCGACATAATGTCTCCCTTTGAAAAAGGGAGACCGCGCATAGCGCAGAGGGATTTTGGGACGGCACTGAGGCCGCCCTCCACAACAAACTAAGTTTAGCAGCCAACACTTTATTTTGCGCAGTAACTTGCCAATTTCGGTGATGAAAGGTATAAATCGTATTGTCCTTCGTTGATAGCGATTAGTTGCCTATGTCGCCTTTGTCGCCACTTTTTAAATCATTTAGCAGGATCTTCCTACTGATAATGGCGATGCAATCTTGCATCAGCTATTCCCAATGCAACGCGGTAACACTCATCTCGAGTAATAGCCATTTAGGGATTGTTCACCGTATTGAAGCAACCCTTTTTTCACAACCCCCACCCAGGCCAAAATTAACGCCCATGCTGGTAGAAGAACTCAAGCAACATAACGACTTTAATGGTGCTTGTCTAATTGTGGCACTCGGCGCGCAAGCACTAGAAGCTGTATTAAAATCCAAGACTTCTGTGCCAACCTTAAGCGTGCTCACACGCAAAAATACTTTTCACCAATTGATTAAAACTGTCAATCTCACACTCCATGATGCTGATCACCCCATTTCGGCAATTTATCTTGATCAACCCCTTAAACGCCAGTTTCAATTGCTTGAACGAATCATCCCCAAGGAATTGCAATCGCCGGTGGGAGTGCTACTGGGTGGGGAATCTATCGACGAACAAGAAAATTTGCAACAAGTTGCGAAAGAATTGAATCTTAATTTATTAACTGTTTTCGTGAGTAAAGATGAAAATCCGGTTGCAGTATTAGATGAATTATTAACGGAAGCCGAAGTCGTACTGGCTTTGCCAGACAATCATATTTATACACCCAATACCACGCGTGGAATATTATTAACCGCTTACCATCAACGCGTTCCGCTAATAGGTTATTCACGGGCCTATATGCAAAATGGGGCTTTAGCCACGGTGTATTCTTCAAACAAACAAATCGCAGAGCAAACCGTTCAGGAAATCATGGCCTTTATTCAGCAAAAGCAACCCCAATTACCTCCACCACAATATCCTAAAGAGTTTGCCGTGGGTGTGAACTATCAAGTTGCACGTTCTTTAGGATTACATATCGAAAGTGAAACGGCCATTAAGACAGCAATGAACAACATGGAAAAGGAAAATCTGTGAAACAAGAATGGGGCATTAAAAGTAGGGTATTATTTTTAACACTGGTACCAACCATTATTATTTCCCTACTGTTAAGCGCTTATTTTACGGGCACACGAATTAAAGATCTCGAAAAATCCTTGCGTGATCACGGCTATACTATCGCCCTGCAGCTCGCCCCTGCCAGTGAATATGGCGTATTTTCGGGTAACACTGCCACTTTACAACGACTTGCCAACGAAACCTTATCTGAGCAAGATGTTCGCTCGGTGATGATCTTTAACAAAGATGGTCGCTTACTGGTCCACGCAGGTTATGAAAATAAAAACCCCTTAAACATTTTATCGATCCAAGAGCAATCTCATGGTATTGCCATGGCCGACACAGGCAATTCATTGATTTTCACAGTGCCAGTTTCGATCCATGATGTGATCACCGAAGATTACGCTTATGCCGATGCGCCAACGGATCTTAGAAGTGACCAAGATACCGTCCTGGGGTGGATCAGTATCGAATTAGGAAGAATGAATACGACCTTAAGGCAATACCAAGTCTTGTTTACTTGCAGCATTATTGTTCTGATCGGACTTGGGATCAGCGGTATCTTTGCCTTTAGAATGGGGCGAGACGTGACACGTCCGATTTTACAAATGGCGGCCGCCGTTGAAAAAATCAAAAACGGAAATTTAGATACGCGCATTTATACCAACGCACGAAGTGAGCTCCGACACCTCGAAGCCGGTATCAACACCATGGCAAGCTCTCTAAAAGCAGCTCACGATGAAATGCAGCAAAATGTTGAACAAGCCACTGCTGATTTACGGCAAACGCTTGAGATGATCGAAATTCAAAATATTGAATTAGAAATGGCACGAAAAGAAGCCGAAACAGCCAGTAAAATTAAATCCGAGTTCCTCGCTAATATGAGCCATGAAATTCGAACCCCGCTGAATGGCGTGGTTGGCTTTATTAACCTCTTAGTGAAAACTAAACTCACACCCAGACAAAGCGATTATCTCAGTACTATTCAAAGCTCTTCGACCAATTTATTATCTATCATCAACGATATTCTTGATTTTTCAAAAATTGAAGCCGGCAAATTAACTCTGGATCAAGCACCGATGGACATTCGAGAATGCGTCGAAGATGCGCTGATGTTAATGGCCCCGAATGCTCACGAAAAAGGCCTTGAGCTGATCCCAATGATCTATTCTGATGTACCCGAAAAAATTATTGGCGATCATCTGCGCTTAAAACAAATCATTACCAATTTGGTGAACAATGCCATTAAATTTACCCAAGAAGGCAGTGTTGTCGTTCGCATTATGCTTGAAAACAACATGGAAGATAAAGTCATGCTCTGTGGTAGCGTGACCGATTCTGGGATTGGATTATCTCCTGATGTGCATAAAACCTTATTTCAACCCTTTTCACAAGCAGACGCCTCCACCACCCGAAAATTTGGTGGTACCGGGCTTGGTTTAGTGATCTCCAAACGCTTGGTCGAACAAATGCAAGGGGAAATCGGCGTTGAATCAGATTTAGGTAATGGTGCCACCTTTTGGTTTACCTTCGTAGTGAAAAAAGTCGACGAACCTGCCACCAAGATCCATTACCATCCTAAACTCAAAGAGCTCCGCATTCTCGTTTATGAAGAAAATCCAACGATGCGTCTCAGTTTAAATCATTTGATGTCCTCCTGGGGGATCGATATCATCGAAGTGACTGAACCTAATCATATTGCAGATGCTCTCCAATACGCAGCTTCCGAAGGGCTGCCGTTTCACATGATTATCGTCGGGATCAATCGACCTGATCCTCAAAATGAATTCATCGACGATGTCATTAAACTTGCGACGACGCAATATCAATGTCGCGTAGGCGTATTAGTCAACACAACGGAACAAACTCTTTATGATAAAATTCAACATTCCGGTGCTGCTATTTGTTTACCTAAACCGCTACGGCGTAAAAAGCTTCATGATGAACTCGTGGATACGCTTATTTCATTCACTGAAAAACCTAAACCACTCTTAACTTATCAACCAGCAGGTCAAGAAGATCACTCCACCACACCCGTGGTAAAACCGCTGCTTTCTTCTAATCTTCATGTCCTCGCGGTTGATGATTACCCTGCTAATTTAAAATTGGTGGCAACTTTGTTAGAAGATTTAGGCGTCAAAGTCGATTGCGCCACCGATGGTTTTGAAGCTTTAGAATTAGCCAAAGAGCAAAACTATGATCTGATTTTTATGGATATTCAAATGCCAGGGATCGATGGCATTGAAGTCACCAATCGTCTTCGCTTACGAGAAGCTCCGGGCCAGCATACCCCTATTATTGCTTTAACCGCACATGCCTTAGCAGTAGAACGCGAAGCGGTTCTCTCGGCTGGCATGGATGATTATCTTACTAAGCCCATCGATGAATTCGAATTAGAGCGCGTGCTTTATCGCTGGGCTAAAAAGCTTGCCTCAAAGTCTAAAGATCGAGTTGAAATTGTTTCTCAAGCAGTCACCATGAATGAATCGGTCACCGTTCCGGTGGATTGGGAAAAAACCCTCAAATTAGCAGGCAATAAAGCGCTTTTAGCAAAAGAAATGCTCAAAGGGCTAATCGAAATCATCCGACCCACACAATCCAACATTAATCAATCTTATGCTAAAAAGGATTTTAAAACCATGCGCGAAGATGTGCATCGTTTACACGGCGCTTGTTGCTACTGCGGCGTGCCAGCCTTAAAAGCAGCTGCCTCACAGCTTGAAACTGCCATTGTTAAAAAAGAAGAAGAAATGATTTCGTTTTTGATGGTGGAATTTAACAAGGAAGTGAATCGGTTGTTGCAGTATGTGCAGAATCATCAAGAGTTGTTGGCGTGACTCTTCCCCATTTGTTTGTTAACAGGTTAAATGGGGTGTATACCATGTATGTGAACATGTGTATACCATGTATCCGGTCTGTACACTTCGCTTTGCCCACCCTACACTTACTTTGAGTTTGCATAACGACACCACCCCTGGTATATTTTCGCAAGTTTATCTTTAAAAGCACTATGGGGACTAAAGCATCATGTCATTATTAGCAAAGTTGCTTGCATCAAAAGACATATTTCAACTAGAAAAACAGTTAGAAGGAAATTTAACCTCCTATTCACTGAAGGATTTAAAAACCCCTTTCCCAGATGGGTGTTTCAGCGGTTATACACCTTTGATGCTTTTACAAGATATGTGCGAGTCTGATTATATCGCAGACATGATTAATCAATTTAAAGCTAAACTCAAGTTGTCTGATTTATGCTACTCCGAACCTCAAGGCAAAGCTTTCCTTCTGATAAAATTGTTCGGTGATCTCTGTAATGGGTATTCAAAATCTTTTTCAAGTTTCTGGACACAATATCATTCTCAATATAGTGATCAAGAACTTCGAAGCATATTTCTTACTAAAAATATCGCCTTCCGAGTTCACCATGGAATTCACAAAAATTTTACAACTCTAAAGCAAAAACTTCCCTGTCTTGACTTTTTATTTCTCGAACCCATCATACCCGCATCTGATTTTGAAAAAATATGGGATCGTTTGCAACGGCTGCTTAACTTTGATGAATTTAAAGATTTACTCACTTACTTAGTCTGCGCTCTGTTGGAAGAAAAAGATAAAACAGCTAGCGAAGCAAAACTAAGGGTGGTGCGGGAAACCCCTAAATTTAAAGAGCTTATTAACCAGCATCTTAACGAAACTAAAATCAATTTAAAAGTTAATGGCAAAACAAAAACACTTACTCTACAAGAAGCTTTATCGATCGAAGCTTCACATGGATTTGAAGGGACGTTTTTACCACAGTATGGTTTACAAATAAGAATAACGCGATCTGCCACACGACCGGACACGGCGGAGAGAGCAAAAAAGAAATCGAGCTTATTATCTACCAGTTTCACTTGAAAAGTAGGCGTGTATTAATCCGTCATTGCGACCCAGAGCGAAGCGAAGGGGAAGCAATCCAGAATGTATCTTGAAAAGACTGGATTGCTTCGCTAAGAGCTCGCAATGACGGAACTGCTACTGATCACTACAAACGCCAAAGCCTGTTCCGCTTCATCTGACAAGCTAATAAAAATATTTTTATTCTTGGCAAACTTCTCTGCTTTCCCCAGCAAAGTTACCATTGGTTGACCGCTTGGCAAATTCGTCACGCTGATCTCATTAAAGGCAATCGCGCCAATTCCGGTGCCAAGTGCTTTAGCAACTGCTTCTTTAGCGGCAAAGCGTTTAGCCATAAAGGTTTCGGGAAAAAGACACTCACGATAAAGCACCTGCTCATCTATCGATAAAATTCTGTTAACAAGCCTTTCACCAAAGCGATCTAGCATCGTTTTAATCCGCGCTATACTCACCAGATCGGTCCCAATCCCAACGATCATGATTATTCCTTCACCGTTTGAAACAGTTTACGACTATGCAAAGGTTTATCTCCTAAATAATGACTCAAAATAGAGCGCATTAAATTTTTAATTTCACGTAATTGTGTGTCACTGGTTATTTCACGGTGATGAAAAGCGATCAGGCTGGCGCCGGAAACGGCTACTTTATTGGTAGAGGAAAGCATGGCCGAAACTTCATATATGCCCACCATCGGATCGTAGCTATAAAGTAATTCTGGCACAATTTTATCTTTGGTTCTGCCATCATGCGTCAGATCTAATCCATAACCCAGTTCGGCTAACAGGCACAACTCAAAGTCACGTAATATCAACTGGGCTTGTTTACTACATGCTTCAATAGAAAGTGCACGAATGGCTTTATCGTAGGCATAAAATAACTGCGGATGAGGATCTTGACGTTGTAGCAACCGTAAAATGACTTCATTTAAATATAATCCTAGAGCAATTTTATCGCCCGTTAATCTAGGATATAAATTCTCTGCTTCAATCTGCGTGAGGGTTTTTAACTCGCTGCGCCCTACCCAACCACATTGCAGCGGAATAAAGGGTTGAATATGGCCGATCATCCGCGAACGGGGGCGTTTTGCCCCACGCGCCAGAAGTGATACCCAACCATACTCACTGCTTAAGCATTCTAAAATGGCGCTAGAATCGCGATAGGGGCGAATGTGTAAAATATAAATTGGGGTTAATGCTACCCGCATCACATTTTATTCCACATAGCCTAAGCTTTGTAAGGCTCTGACATCATCCGACCAGCTTTCTTTGACTTTCACCCAAAGCTTTAAGCAGACTTTTTGCTCAAAATGGCGCTCTAAATCAGCTCGAGCGCGGGATCCTACCTCTTTGAGCATATTGCCATTGGCACCAATGATGATACTTTTTTGACCTTCGCGTTCTGTCCAGATCAGGGCGTGGATCAATAGCATATTTTGCTGTGTTTCACATTTTTCAATTTCAACGGTTAATGCATACGGTATTTCTTTTTCTAAAAGATGCATGAGCTTTTCACGGATCATTTCAGCGATATAAAATCGTGAGTTTTGGCTCATGATTTGATCGGGCGGAAAATAAAATTCACTTTCTGGCAAAAGCGGGTTGATAAACTCTTCAATGATTTTAATTTGATATTTTTTCTTAACGGAGATCGGTACGACTTTCGCTTGCGGTAAATATTGCGTTAATTCTTGTAAAAAAGGAAGCAGTCTTTCTTTATTCGGCACTAAGTCTACTTTATTAATTGCAATAATAATAGGGCAAGACAGGGTTTGCAACATTTGGCAGACCATCTCATCTTCTGCCGTCCATTTAAGCGCCTCGACCATAAAGATCACCGCATTGACATCGATTAGCGCATTCTTTGCTGTTCGATTCATTTGTCGGTTCAGCGCCTTCTTGGCACCAAGATGGAGCCCGGGTGTGTCGACATAGACCGTTTGATGATCACCCTCTGTTTTAATGCCAAGAATTTGATGGCGCGTCGTTTGCGGTTTAAAACAGGTGATGCTAATTTTTTTGCCTAAAATGGCATTCAGTAGCGATGACTTACCCACATTTGGCCGACCGACAATGGCCACAAAACCACAACGCGTTGGGGTGCCATTATCTACTGTCATGAAGCAATTCCAATACCTTTCGCGCAGCAATTTGCTCCGAGATCCGCCGACTCGTTCCTGTCCCTTGAACCATAATAGAAAGATCCGGGATCTCGCAACGGATGGTAAATATTTGTGCATGGGGTTCGCCTTCAATGGCGATCACTTGATATTGTGGGAGGGATTTTTGATTAGCTTGAAGCCATTCTTGTAATTCAGTCTTAGGATCTTTGGCATGATTTTCAGGATTTAACGTTGCGATGCGAGGTGAAAACCAATCGTGAATACACTGATAGGTCGATTTAAAATTCCCTTCAAGATAAATAGCACCGATGATCGCTTCTAAGGCATCAGCCAAAATAGATTCGCGTCTAAAGCCCCCACTTCGTTGTTCCCCTAGCCCTAACTGCAAATATTCTCCTATTGAAAATGTTTGGGCAATTTCAAAAAGAGCTGTCTTATTCACTAAACTTGCACGCGCCCGGGTGAGATCCCCTTCTTTTGCTTTGGGAAATTGTTGATATAACAGATCGGCTACCACAAAATTTAAAACGGCATCACCTAAAAACTCAAGCCTTTCATTGTGCATCGCCCCTGCGCTTTTGTGCGTTAAGGCTTGTACCAAAAGGGCTTTATCTTGAAAGTGATAGCCTAATTTTTGCTCTAAATAATGCAATTTATCTGTTAACTTCACATTTATCTACCCGGGACGGCACAGAGGCCGTCCCCTACAATGATTTTTTTCAACCCGGGACAGCACAGGGGTCTACTATGGTTTGAGTATTTAATGAACAGGATGGCCCATTCTCCCCCAGCGGATATCCTTAGCAACAGGATCCCAGCTTAACCAAATGAAAAAAGCTTTACCCAGTATAAGGTGTTCTGGGACAAACCCCCAAAGCCGGCTGTCGCCGCTTTTATCCCGGTTGTCGCCCATCACAAAATACATCCCGGGCGGCACTGTTTCTTCCTCCGCTGGGCTCATTACCCCAGCGTGAGTATAGAGTTCATGAGTCAGTGAACCAAGATTTTCATTAAAATGTTGTACATTCCACGATCTACCATCTGGATCGGTATCGATTGCCATTCCTAAATAGCTTTGCGGCATTAATTGTCCGTTGACGGTGAGTTTTTTGTCTTCATAACGAATTTTATCACCGGGCACACCAATCACGCGTTTAATATAATTCACCGACGGCTCATTGGGATAACGAAACACTAGAATATCGCCCCGTTTTGGCTCTTGAGTGTGAAACACCTTGGTGCCAAATAAGGGTAATCGAACACCATAAACAAATTTGTTCACTAAGATAAAATCCCCTTCCAGTAAGGTGGGTTTCATCGAGCCAGTGGGGATCCGATACGGTTCAACGAGAAAAGATCGCAAAATAAACACAATTAATAAGATCGGGAAAAAGGCTTTTGCATATTCAACGAGCTTGGGTTCAGGCGCTCTATCGGCCCTTTCTCCGAGCGGTAATCGTGCAACCCGTTTTGATTTAAAAAAACAGACATCCAGCAACCAAATCAAACCCGTCACACCCGTTGCAATGGCTAGCATCGCTGAAAAATCTAAATAGAGATGTGGCATTATTTCTTTTCCTTCTCAACTTGCAATATCGCTAAAAACGCTTCCTGTGGTATTTCGACATGTCCAACTTGTTTCATCCGCTTTTTTCCCTTCTTTTGCTTTTCTAAGAGTTTACGTTTACGGCTGACATCGCCACCGTAACATTTTGCAGTCACATTTTTCCTTAAGGCTTTGACATTGGTGCGAGCGATAATTTGACCACCAATGGCAGCTTGAATAGCGACATCAAACATTTGTCGTGGGATCAATTCTTTCATTTTGCTGGTAATTTCACGCCCTTGATAAAAAGATTTATCGCGGTGAACAATTAACGATAACGCATCCACCACTTCATTATTAATTAAAATATCCATTTTCACTAAATTAGCCGGTTGAAAATATTTTAAGCTGTACTCTAGCGATGCATAACCACGACTAATGGATTTTAATCTGTCAAAAAAATCGAGCACTACTTCATTCATCGGAATTTCGTAAACCAAAGAAACTTGTGAACCTAAATAAAGCATTTTGGTTTGCGCGCCACGCTTTTCAATACAAAGCGTGATCACATTGCCTAAATATTCTTGTGGAACTAAAATATGCGCTTCTACCACTGGCTCTCGCATTTCTTGAACATAACTGGGATCGGGCAGTTTTGCCGGGCTATCGATTCGGATCACGTCTCCATTTTTAAGTACAATTTCATAAATTACCGTGGGGGCAGTCGTAATCAGATCTAAATTATATTCGCGCTCAAGACGCTCTTGCACAATTTCCATATGCAGCATGCCTAAAAAGCCGCAACGAAATCCAAAACCCAACGCCTGCGAACTTTCTGGCTCATAAAACAACGACGCATCATTCAATTGCAACTTGGCCAGCGCTTCTCTAAAACTTTCAAAATCTTCTGAATTGACAGGAAATAAACCGGCAAACACTTTGGGTTGCACTTTGGTAAACCCAGGAAGAGGTTGCTGTGCAGGATTTTTCACTAAGGTAATCGTATCCCCAACCGGTGCACCATCGATGGCCTTGATCCCAGCTATCATAAAACCCACTTCCCCTGTTTTAAGGGAATCTTTAAATGATTTTTTGGGGGTGAAGATCCCTAGTTGATCGACCTGAAATTCGCGACCACTGGACATGATCTGAATTTTATCCCCTTTGTTTAATTCGCCATTTTTGATGCGGATCAACGAAACCACGCCCAAATAACTATCAAACCACGAATCAATAATTAAAGCTTGCAATGGCCCAGCGGGCTCCCCTTTGGGTGGGGGAATTCTTGCTATGATTGCTTCAAGCAGGGTTTCAATCCCAACGCCTGTTTTGGCGCTGACTTTAAGGGCATCATGCGCTTCTATGCCGATGATTTCTTCTACTTCATGAATAATGCGCTCAGGTGACGCTTGTGGTAGATCAATTTTATTAATAACCGTAATCACTTCCAGATTTTGTTCTAGTGCCGTGTAACAGTTGGCAACAGTTTGAGCTTCGACACCTTGTGCGGCATCCACCACCAACAAGGCCCCTTCACAAGCAGCAAGCGATCGTGAAACTTCGTACGAGAAGTCAACGTGCCCCGGTGTGTCAATAAAGTTAAGTTCATATTCTACATTATCTTTAGCTTTATAGGTAAGCGTTACGGCTTGCGCTTTAATGGTGATCCCTCGTTCGCGTTCAATATCCATCGAATCCAGGACCTGAGCTGACATTTCGCGCTCAGTTAAACCACCACAATATTGAATGAGGCGATCGGAAAGGGTCGATTTCCCATGATCAATATGAGCAATAATAGAAAAATTTCGAATGTGCTGCATACGTGCAGAAACCGCTCTAATAATGAAAACTCTGCACATATTACTTGATAGAGGGTGTGATGGGCTAGTAGTTAGATAGGCGGCTTATTCCTCGTTAAGCTTAACGGCGATGTATCTTTGAACTTCACCGGCACGAGAAATCAAGATAGAAATCGCATGCGGACTATTGCGAGCCTTATGAAGCGCATCATAAAAACTGTTCACCGTTGTCACTGGCATATCATTGATGGAATGAATGATATCTCCGCGAAATATCCCAGCCGTTTTCCAAGCTTTACCGCTAATATGTTCTACAATGACGCCGGTTTCATTGGTGCCAAGCGCTTGAAGTTCATCTTCATCAAGCTCACGCACCGTGATCCCTTCATGAAGCTTATTCATGCTAGCAGGAATTGTTTCTTTCTTTTCAGTTTGTTCTTTTTCAGCAACTTGTTCATTTTTACTGATAATCACAGATATTTTTATTGTCTTTTGATTTCGAATCAAGGTGATGTTGACTTTACTATTCAAGGGTAATATCCCCACCAAAGGTGGCAAATCGGTTGATCGGATAATTTCGTTGCCATTAAATTCGGTGATGAGATCTCCTTCATGAATACCTGCTTTGGCTGCAGGACTATTTAGGATCACTTTCGACACTAATGCGCCTTTTAAAGTTTTAATGCCAAAGGAATCGGCTAAATTCAAATCGAGATCCTGAAATGCTAATCCTAACCAACCGCGTGAGACAGCCCCGTGAGCTTTAAGCTGATCAACAACCGTTTTAATCACACTCACGGGAATAGCAAAAGAAAGCCCCGCATAATCACCAGATTGACTGACAATTTGTGAATTAATGCCAATCATCTCGCCTTGCAGGTTTAACAATGGTCCGCCGCTATTTCCCGGATTAATGGCCGCATCGGTTTGAATGAAAGGAACATAACGCTCGGTGCCTAAGCTTCGGCCGGTTGCACTCACGACACCGACAGTCACCGTGTTTTCAAATCCAAACGGAGATCCGATCGCTAACACCCATTGGCCAACTTTGAGATTATTGCTGTCACCAAAGGTAATCGCAGGTAAATCAGTGGCATCTATTTTAAGTAACGCAATATCGGTTCCTTTATCAATGCCGATGACCGTTGCATTAAATTCTCGTCTATCTTGAAGACGCACTAATATTTTTTTGGCACCTTCGACCACGTGATAATTAGTGACGATATATCCATCTTGCGAGATAATACAACCCGATCCTAAGCTTGGACCTTTACCCGATAATTTTTCTTCGAGTTTCTCCCCATAAATTTGTTTTAATACTTCCATCAATGGCGTGCTTTCTAAATCGGCTCGTAATTCATCAGGGATCAGTTTTTGGGTATCCGCATTGATTGTGATGATATTCACGACTGATTTACCGACTCGATCGACAATCACTGAAAAATCTGGGTAGGTTGTTGGAGGGGGAGCGGCTAAGCTATTAAAAGACGCAAAAAATCCGAGGGTTATGATAAAAACATAAAAAAACACACGAATATTTTGCAACCTGTGCACCATAACCTTATTGTACCACCCAAAAGACTTAAGTTAAAAGAGGTCTGATTTTGCGTTCAATGGCTTCTCTGGCACGAAATATTCTTGAACGCACTGTTCCAATCGGACATGACATTGCGCCTGCTATTTCCTCATAGGTCATCCCTTCTAATTCCCTTAAGGTAATGGCAGTACGTAACTCTTTAGGTAAGTGTTGTATAATCTCGTTGACAGCATCTTCTATTTCGACACCCACCAAGATGTTTTCGGGCGCAGAATAATCTTTTAAATTCCCTTTGGTTAAAGTTTGTTCCATATCCACCACTTCGACATCGGATTCAATAATACGTCGACTTTGTGAAACCACATGGTTTTTAGCGGTATTAATCGCAATTCGGTAAAGCCATGTATAAAAAGAACTTTCTCCTCTAAATTTATCTAACGCGCGATAAGCTTTAATAAAGGACTCTTGCGCAACATCCATCGCTTCAGAGGGATCATTGACATACCGGCCGACCAATTTTAATATTTTAAAATGGTATTTTAGCATGAGTAAGTCAAAAGCTTGTCTGTCGCCTTCACGTACTTGCTGTACGAGACTCACATCAATATTTACACGATGTTGTGTTGGTTTTAATCGTTGCCGCATGGTACCCCTTCTTAACACCATATACTACCAGGTGTATCACGATTCTTTGATTGAGTTCAATAAAATATCGGCAGCCTAGGGAGGAGCTCTAGATAATTAAAAAGCAACTGGGTTTATGCTCGCAGATCACTGCCATAGTCTGAATAATAATTGGTTATATTTATGTTTAGGTAAGGCATCATAAGGGATTGAAATGAAAAGCTTCTTTTTTTCAGGAAGAATATGGAATGTCATCGTAACCAACCATCGTGAACGGTAGGCATGTACTAATCGTGCAGAAAAATTGTCACCTGCACGATTTGATATACACCAGATTTCTTTCGAGAATTGTTGGCAATGCACGATAGCTTTAAGGGATGATCGCCAACATTCTTTTCTTAAAGAAGAATAACAGCGAATAAACAATAAGGGGATAAAAATTTTAACCAATGGAAAAGCAGTCAATAAAAACAAGCTAATTATAGCCAATAAATAATTGAAGCTCGTTAACAGTGAAAAAAAGCGTGAGCTTTTAAGATGGAGTGTGAAAATGGGATTTTCGGATTTTTTCAACAAGCAAAACAAATTCCTTATTTAAAGGGGATCCTTGTCCCATGAACCAAGCATGCAATTGCGGATCAGGTTCTTTTAACATTTTAGTCAAGGTTTCTTTTTCGGCTTCGGTTAAATGATCGTAATACTTGTCAAAAAAAGGCAACAAAAAAAGATCGAGTTCGAGCATGCCTCGACGGCAGGCCCAGCGGAGTTGTTCTTTGTTTGCTTTGTCTGTGGACATATATGATGGCCTATAGTCACCTAACCAAAACGAAAACGCCCTGGAAAATAAAACGCAAGAAGTATACCATATACTCAATATTCAATTCAGTTTGCTGTAGAGGACGGCCTCTATGCCTAAAATCCCTCTCGTTCGCCCGGATTTCGCCGGGCTCACCTCTCCCTTTTTCAAAGGGAGAGTATGTGTGGGCTTCGCCCACTAGGGTCGCGTAGCGACATAATGTCTCCCTTTGAAAAAGGGAGACCGCGCGTAGCGCAGAGGGATTTTGGGTTTTGCTGTGCCGTCCCGTTTATTGGAGATGGCCTCCGTGCCAAACTTTTATGCAAAATTTACCTGAAACCGGCATCACACATCTATCCCATCTCGGCGTATTACAAATCACTGGCCCGGATGCCAAAACTTTTTTGCAAGGGCAAGTGACCTGTAATCTCAACAACATTACCGAAACTGAAAGTCGTTTGGGCACGCATTGCAATCTAAAAGGACGTATGCAAAGTCTTTTTAGAATATTTTTAAAAGAAAAAGAAAATCATTATTATCTCAGTCTTCCCCTTTCAATGGTTGCAATCGCGCAGCAAAACTTAAAAAAATATGCATTATTTTCTAAGATTGAATTGCAAGATGTTTCAGAAAACGTTGCACGAATAGGTATTTATGGCGAAAAGGCTGCTACAGCCTTAGCAGATCTCCTTCAACAAAAATCACTACACACATTACCTATCGATGGTTGTATCCAACAAACAGATTTTGTCATTTGCCGCATTCCTGGCTCAGCACCTAGGTTTGAATTATATGGCACGAACGAAGCTCTTCAACCCATTTGGTCACAATTGAGCACGCAATGTGAACAGAGCACCCCTCACTTGTGGGAATTATTTGATATTCAAGCTGGGATCCCGACAGTTTTCCCGGCAACAGTCGATTTACTATTACCGCATCATGTCAATTTGGTTGCAATGAATGGCATTAGTTTTGACAAAGGGTGTTATTTAGGACAAGAAATCATTGCGCGAATGCATTATAAAGGGAATATTAAAAAACATATGGTTCATGCCTTTGTTGGCGAAACGAGCCATATTCCCAATCCAGGGGATCCTATATTTGTTGAAGGATCGCGCACCAATGAAGCCCCCGGTACTGTCGTTCGCACTTCCCAACACGCAATGGGTTACGATTTACTGATCGTCATTGATGATCAATATGCCAATTTGGATGGTGTCCATCTTGGATCGCTGGATGGTCCAAAAGTAATGCTATCTTAGTGGCAATGAGTCATTGAAAGGATTTTTTTAATCGCTTTCTCTGTTTGCCAACATCTACCGGTGTTGCTTCTGCGCTCTTGGTAGCACCACCTGAAACATCAGGAGGAAATGGCTTTTTTTCAGGATAATAGGTACCAAAACGTTGAAGATTCTCTCGCATCTGATGCAATGTTAAACCGTTTTTAGAAGTTGCATCATCGCCTTCATCGACTACTTCCGCTAAATAAACTGGCTCAAGTTCTAAAGTAGCATCCGCTATCGTGCTGACAGTAAACGGAGGCTCACACTGAGCTCTACTTTCTTCAACGGCTTCTTTCGTAATTTTTTCGTCAGGATCTGGCACCTCTTTTTGAGGTACAGCGCCTAAAGAGGTCGATCCCAAACAAAACTCACGAACGATCCTTTCAAAGTCATCGCTGGGAGGAACTAATGTCAAATCTACACTTGAAGCACTTTTTAATTTGTTAATTTTTTTAAACATCTCAGTTACAGACATTGACGGCACAGCGGATAATACCTTTTCGATGGATAGATCATTTTCTTGATAGTGATTAATCACCGTCAATTCAAGTGGGTATAAACTATTTACCGGTGCGACTTGAAATCTTGTTTTCGTTGAGAAAAGTTCTTTTTTATTAAATATATGCAGAAGTTCATTTAAGCAAATAAAATCGATTGGCTTTCCCAGGAGTTTCGCTGCTTCATGAAGTGCTTCAGATTGAGGATTAGTTACACCCTGTCGAGGAGCAACTGGTAAAGTATAGATTATCCCAATTTTGAGATCTTTTATATGATATTTTTCGATCTCATCAAGTAATGTTTGAAAATATTTTAGCGCGCTTTCACTTTGTGAAATAAGTGAATAATCTATACAAAGCAGTTTTTTTGTCATGATCAACCTTATTATGCCCAATACACTTCAAGATGCGATTTTTTAAAACTACGTTCTTCGCTCAAATCAAGTATTGGTAAGTCAAGAAATGGTGCTAGCAGTAACATGAACTAAGATCCCTATAATAAAAAAGGGGCAGCATTGCTGCCCATACTTCAAAAATAAGTATCAACGATGATTTTAAGACTTTTAGAATAATCTTGACTTTTTCGCTTCCGATCCGTCATCACGGTCACCTTCTTCTCGACGTCTTTTTAAACCACTTTGATTTGATGAAGAAGGTGCAGTTCCTGTATTTGGTTTACTACTACTATAAAGCCAACCTATAATAGGTGTCGATGAGAGAACGGCGCTGAAAAGTCCGTCTTGTGCTACCCTTTCCATAAATCCTAAGGGTTGAGTTGTAGCTGCAGATCTACGACGCTCTGACTGAGGTTGGGGCTGAGGTTGGGGCTGAGGCTGAGGTTGAGGCAAATCCAAATCGACTACCTCGGGTGCAAACGGCACAGGCTTCTTTCGGGCTGGTGCTGGCTTTGATTCTGATGCCATACGCTCAAGATCCTTAATTTTTGGCCGAGTGAGTTCGATTTTTTCTGCGGCGGGTTCCTTAGGTTTGTCTAAGCTCCGCTGCCTTAGCTCTGCTTGTGTATGTGCTTGTGTAACGGGCTTTGCTAACATTTTTTTCAACGCTACAGCAACTTCTGTAGGGTCGTCTAGCTTTTTCTTTTCTTCAGACATCTCTGGCGTTTCCTTCACCGCTGCAGCAAGTTCTTTTGCGTCTGGCTCCTTCTTTTTCTCAACCATCTCAGAATCTTCTCTCAACAGTGATTTAATTTTTTCTGCCAATAGATCCTTCTTTTTCGCAACCCTCTCAGAATTGTCTTTCAACAGTGATTTAACTTCTTCTGCGTCTTGCTTCTTCTTTTTCTCAACCATCTCAGAATTGTCTTTCAACAGTGACTTAACTTCTTCTGCGTCTTGCTTCTTCTTTTTCTCAACCATCTCAGAGTTTTCTCTCAACAGTGATTTAGTTTCTTTTGTTGTAGTCACTGCTTGCGGCTGAGGCGTTGGCTCTGAAAAACAAAAAGCTTCCATTTTACTCTTATAATCTTCTTCAGCAGAAACTGTTTCAATGGTCACGCCGTCGGCTTTAGAGAGATATTCTGCTAATTCAGATTTTTCGATATCAAACAGCCCGCGCTCTGTCACACAGAAAAGGGCATTAACATCTATACCTTGCTCTTTGAAATAAGAAATAATCCCAAAAAGCCGCGGGTTGATAGGTCTTTTCCAAGATATTTTATCTATAGAATAACTACTTTTCAGATCCATTTTCTTACTTTTAAAAGTAGTTTCCCAATTAACGGTCTGTTTCTTAGCGAAATCGTAAAAAAGTTCATCACCAAAAACAAAATCGATTGGCCTGTCGATTAACTCATGAACTTTCTTCAGAGATAAGATACTCCTACCAGCAGGAACCTTTCTTCCTCCAGGAAGTGCCCAACTTACCGAAAAAGCTTGGTCCATTTCGCTATGCGCAGAGTAAGGCAGATCATAAATAATCCCTACCTTTATGTTCGGATCTTTCATTTTATCAAGAAGACCCTCAATATAACTTTTACCTTCTGGGCTTTTTAGCACGCTGTAATGAATACAAAGCACTTTCATTGGTTACTCTCCTACATATGAAATTAAACTCGGGACGGCACAGAGGCCTTCAAAAGTAAGCATGCTATCATACCGAAAATGGTTATTCAACCATCAATTCTGTGTTTAGGGAACTTCAATGGTGCTTCGCATCTTGAAAGTGCTTTGGGCATATACACCCAATCTTTAAGATGTATGTAAAAAGTGGTGTCGAAAAGCTTTAACCTTAAAAAAAAGCTAAGCCTTGATGGTTATTTATTCTTGTTTTAAACGCATTTTTTTAGTCGGCTGTTTGCTTTCTTTAACTGCAACTGGCTCTTTTTTTTCCCCACTAGGAGCGAGCGGTCTTTTAATTTTAGAAGCGGGAACAATTGGTATTGGCAGAGCTTGAGCACCTAAACGTCTTAAGATGGGTGAATAGGATTTCGCTTTCTCTTTCATTAGCGGGTATCTTAATAACACATCAATTTCTTTTACCGAGCCAGTTTGGGTACAATGCTTTCCTATGTTGCAGAAAATAGTATCTGAATCTTTACATAATATACTTTCTATTTGTGGGTTTCTTTTAACGATGGGCAATTCCATTATTTGATAGAAGAGTGCCGCTTGATAGGAAAGTGATCCAAGTTTACTGATGCCAATCCCACGGTGACCCATATCTGCGCCTGCGGTGACAAGCATGATAGTAACTCTGTGACCTGCTTTATCAAAAAGCATATACAATCGATAGGAGTCATGCCATCAATATCAAGCGCGTTTATATTCACTCTCGCCTTAATTAATGCCTCACATACACGCTCATCACGATAACTAGCAGCATAATGCAATGGGGTTTGTCCCTCTGGATCAGGTGTTTCTAGATCTTGACCCGCTTCAATTAATTCAAGCGCTCTATCTGTTTTGCCCGCCTCTATTGCTGTGATAAGTTCGCTTTTACTACCCCAAATTAGTCTAGTGATAAACGCTATCATGATGGTGTCCTTATCGAGAAAGCAGTATATGATTGGTCATTCATTTTCGTATTCAATCCCCCTGCGGCCGCATATGCGGGAACAAAATCACATCCCGTATCGAAGGGGAATCGGTGAATAACATGACCAACCGATCAATCCCAATCCCCTCGCCTGCTGTGGGTGGCATGCCATACTCTAAAGCATTGACAAAATCAGCATCATAATGCATGGCTTCGAGATCGCCGGCTTCCAAATCTGCCACTTGCTTTTTAAAACGAGCCGCTTGATCATCGGGATCATTTAATTCAGAGAAACCGTTAGCAATTTCACGCCCACCGATAAATAATTCAAAGCGATCGGTCACTTCAGGGAATTGATCGTTGCTTCTGGCAAGCGGTGACACTTCCGTTGGAAATTGGGTAATAAAGGCGGGGCCTTTTAATTGCGCTTCGGCGGTTTTTTCGAAAATTTCAATTTGAATTTTGCCGATCCCATATTGCGGCTTCACGGCGATCCCTAATTCGTTGGCATAAGCAGTTAGTGCTTTATGATCTTGCACCATTGTAGCAGTTAATTTCGGGTTATAGTGTAAAACGGCTTCTTGCACTGTCATTCGGGTAAAGGGTTTGGCAAAATCATAATTTTCACCCTGATAAGTGAGGGTGGTAGTTCCCAGCACTTTTTGTGCAAGCATTCGCAGCATTTCTTCGGTCAGATCCATTAAATCGTTATAGTCGGCATACGCTTGATAAAACTCGATCATGGTAAATTCGGGGTTATGCCGGGTAGAAATACCTTCGTTTCTAAAATTACGATTGATTTCAAACACCCGTTCAAAGCCACCCACCACTAACCGTTTTAAATATAATTCAGGCGCAATGCGCATATAAAGTTTCATATTTAAGACATTATGATGGGTAATAAAAGGTCGCGCAGCGGCGCCCCCAGGGATGGGTTGCATCATCGGGGTTTCGACTTCAATAAATTTTTGCTGGGTTAAAAATTCGCGCATGCTTTGGATCAATTGTGTGCGAATTTTAAAAGTGTTACGGGTTTTTTCATTGACGATTAAATCTAAATAGCGTTGACGGTAACGTGCTTCTTGCGAAGTTAAGCCATGATATTTATCTGGCATGGGGTGAAGCGCTTTGGTTAATAATTCTACTTCTTGTGCTTTAACGGATAATTCACCGGTTTTGGTTTTAAATAATATCCCTTTCACCCCAATAATATCGCCTAAATCGGTGCTTTTAAATTGCTCATAATTGCCGGGCGGGAGTAAATCTTCTTTGGCATACACTTGAATTTGCCCCGACATATCTTGTAAATGAAAAAAACTTGCTTTCCCCATATGGCGCCGGGTCATCATTCTACCGGCCATTACCACAGAAATTTGTTTTGTTTCAAGCTCGGCATTGTCTAATTTATCGTATTCGCCATGCACGCAAGCGGCCAGATGATCGCGTTTAAAATGATTAGGATAAGCCTTGCCTTGCTGCCTTAACGCTTCTAGTTTTTCACGCCGCAGGGCAATTTGTTCGTTAATATCTAATTGGGAAGTTTCATCATTCATTATTTTATTCCACTTTTTAAACTTGCTAAAATAAACATATCTATTAAATTACCATCTAACACGCCTTGCGTATTAGAAGTTTCTACCCCTGTTCGTAGATCTTTGACTCTAGAATCATCTAACACATAAGATCGAATTTGACTACCCCAACCAATATCGGCTTTAGATTCTTCTAGCGCAAATTGATCGGCTTGTCGTTTACGCAGCTCCATTTCGTATAATTTACCACGAAGTTGCTGCATGGCTTGATCGCGATTGCGATGTTGCGACCGATCGCTTTGACATTGCACCACAATCCCGGATGGAATGTGTGTGATCCGCACCGCAGAATCGGTACGATTAACGTGCTGCCCACCGGCACCACTTGCCCGATAGGTATCCACTCTTAAATCGGCTGGGTTAATCACAATATCGATAGTTTCATCAATGACGGGCGACACAAAAATGGCCGCAAACGAAGTATGGCGACGATTGCCTGAATCAAATGGTGATTTTCGCACCAAACGATGAACTCCCGTTTCAGTACGCAGCCATCCATAGGCATAATCCCCTTCTACTTTGACGGTAGCGCTTTTAATGCCGGCCACTTCGCCAGCAGAGGCTTCTTGCAAAGTCATTTTAAACCCTTTGCGCTCACCCCAACGTAAATACATCCGTAATAACATTTCTGCCCAATCTTGTGCTTCGGTTCCGCCAGATCCGGCTTGAACATCAAGGTATGCATCGGCACTATCGAGCTCCCCCGAAAACATGCGTTGAAATTCAAGATCTTCGACAATTTTGGTTAAACGTGCCCCTTCCTCTTCAAGCTCTTTAAAGGCTGCCATATCGTCTTCTTCTTTTGCCATTTGTAACAGCGTAAGAGAATCTGTGGCCGATTGTTCTGATTGGGTAATGATTTTGATGATTTTTTCAAGTTGCACGCGCTCTTTGCCCAGCGTTTGTGCCTGCTCAGGATCACGCCAAATGGCGGGATCTTCGAGCATAACAGTCACTTCTTCTAAGCGCTCTTGCTTCGTGTCTAAGTCAAAGATACCTCCGAAGCGCGCTGAGGCGTTGCTGCAGCTCTTTCAACTGGCTCAAAAGTGGGGCTATTTCCATCATCACGTCCTATATACATAACTTGACACGATAGTTTAATTTGCCCGCGATAAGTTTGCAATTTTGGGGAGAAAACGAGCTTAACCTCGTCCCCTATTTCAATGGGCCAAGGCTCAGCGGCACTTTGACGACCGTTAAACCACACCACTTCAAGCCATTGTTCATTGATCATCAAGCCTAAACGAGCATGGGTTTGGCCAGCCCCCATCGGCGTGATGTCGAGTAGCAAGCCAATTGCTTCAAAGGCGGGAGCTTCGAATTCTCTGCCAAAAGGCTCTAGTTGGGAAATTAGCTCGCTAATATATGAAAGGTTAATTTGTTCGATGGGCAATTCACCGTCGGTAAACATCACGGGCCCGATCATTTCGGTGGTGACACGGCGATCGATTGTTTGCTCAAAACTGGAGGCAAAACGGGAAAATTGCTCGCGAGCAATGGTGAGCCCAGCGGCACCTTGATGTCCACCAAAGCGCAGGATGATCGTCGGATCTTGATCGTGAAGTGCTTGCAACACTTGGCGTAAATGTAAACCATCAATGCTGCGAGCAGAGCCCGTTAAAATGTCAGGATCATCTGTTTTAGGGCAAAAAATCACGATGGGTCGACCAAAAAGATCTTTAATGCGACTTGCCGAAATGCCATGTACGCCGGCGTGACCATCTTCTAATAAGATACATAAACTTTTTTTGCCTGCTTGAAATTGCTCAATGGCTTGCGTGAGACCCTGCAGAGTCACTTTTTCTTGAATTTGTTTACGCTCAGCATTTTGTTGTTCAAGATGATTTACCCATAATTTTGCATCGTTGTCATCCGCAGCCAATAAAAAGCTGACCGAGCCAAAAGCGCACGCTAAGCGGCCATCGCTATTTAATAAAGGCGCAATTTTAAAGCCTAAATCTTCGCTGCTTAATGAAGATGATAACTTTGGCAACAACACTTTCCAACAGGGTCGCACCCCTTGTTGGATTAATTTCATACCATAAGACACCACGGCTCGATTATTTTTGCTGCGTGCCATGCTCACACAATCGGCGATCGTGCCGACGGCGACAAAATCTAACAATTCTGATAAGGATGGCATTTTTTTATGGTTATTTTCTAATAATTTTTGTCTCACTGCGGCCATGAATAACCATGCGACCATACAGCCGGCAATATAACGATCGGGATAGGTGCAATCTTCGCGAATAGGATTGATAACGGCATAGGCACTTTGAGGAATTCCCTCCATGGGAATTTCATGATGATCGGTCACGATCACATCAATCCCTTTGGACTTTAACAAGGCAATTCGCTCTTCATCCGATGAACCATTATCCGCAGTAATGATTAAAGTTGGAGTGGGAGTATCATTTAAAATTCGTTCGGCAACTTTTTGCGATAAACCATAACCTTCTTTTAAACGATGACCAATATACGATCGAAGGCATTCCTTAGGGTGGCCAAAAAAATCGCGCAAGGCGGAATAAATTACCGCATGGCTAGTTTGACCATCGCAATCGTGATCGGTTTCGATACCGATCACCTCTTGGTTTTTTAATGCAATGATCAGGCGATCACCCGCCCGGTCCATATCAATCAACCCGCTTGGATTATCCAGTATTTTTAATTTTGGCGCCAATAATTCTTTAGGATCAATTTCCTTTAAATAAGGGCGCGCAGCAATAATTTGTGCCACTAATGGCGAAAGCCCTGCTGCCAGCGCTGCTTGTTCGCGTGCTGCATCGACTACACGGCGTTTAATGTTAGGCAGGGGTATTTGTTTTTTCATTGTTATGATAACTTTGTTTCGCTATTTGAGGGAGTGATCTTTTACGCCAAAAATATTTTAAAAGGGTTTTGGTTATTGTAAACTCTGAAGAGGATGAGATAATCACTTTGTTTAATTTTCCCTGTTGTAACGCTTTTAATATGGGTTTAAACCAATTATTCTCATAATACTCCATTAATTCAAACCATTCCTCAATATAC
>JBIOEB010000024.1:0-23324 GCA_044445585.1 Candidatus Berkiellales bacterium | reverse complement strand
TCGCCAGAAAGATCGGCTATATTAAATTTCCCTGTTTTATAATCGATGATAATAATATCATTTTGATTCGTTTTATCGATTCTATCTAATCGTAATTTAAAATTCACTTTAGCGAGGGTAAATTCTCGCTCTGATTCGATGGCTATCACCTCAAATGGCTGGCGATTTTTTTCAAGTTGTAAATAATCCTGCAGCAAATGTTTAAGGCGCAATTTTTCCACTTCAAGATAAGGGGAGTTTTGTAAAGTCGACAAAGACATGATATCACTTACATTTTTAGCAATTAAACCTTCCAATTTAGCAGCCAAACCCTCGTCACCCAATTGTAATAACGATTTTTGATCTTTTAATTCCTGCCATAATTGTTCTAAAATAGTGTGAATTAAGGTCCCCAGTTGATCGGCTTGCAACCACAGATCACGGGTGATCACTTGCCGTGCATTTAATCTGAACACGGCAAAAGCTTTAAAAGGACACGCTGCTTGATACGCTAAGGTCGCACTATTGCCTGTGATTTTTTCATCGGGGCTGATCGCTGGGCCTTGATGATCTTGGAACGTCTCTAATACTCGTTTATCGTCAAAAAGTGCTTCACATCTCAATGAATGATCCGGCGCACTAAATGGTTCTTGCGGTAACTCTTTTAATAATTCACTTACCTCGAGCATTCTACCTTGTTTTTCCGTCGGGTAGCTGAAGATCACTTCTTGCGCGCTTTGTTGCAACCGTTGTGTCATTTTAAGTGCGTAAAACATTTCTCGCTCGGCACTGGCATGCGGCATCTGATGCTGCCGTTGAAAAGAGATCGACAAAAAAGGATTAGGTTGGGCACTATTTGGCCAAGCTTCGTTGTAAAGCCCCATGATCCATAAATAATCAAAATGTTGTCCTGCGGCTTCAAGCAACCCTAAAATTTGGATCGGTGCAGATTTATTTTCGGCTTGAAAAGGCACATTCGCCGCGAGTTTAGCTAAAGTGTCAAGGGCTGCGCGATAACTGCTTGGCGCTAGTACTTTATCACAGAATGATAGCTCATTTAATAACGCGTACCACCGTTTAACCACTTGATGCTCGACGCTATTTAAACTTCTTTCCCCTGGCCAATTTTTATTTTTAAGTATTTGAAAGCAAGCGTGACCAAACTGCTGATAACTTGGTACTTTGTTTTTTTCGCCACCCTTTAACGAGCGCCATTCTGCCGTTAAAATCGCCATGGCTGCTGCAATAATAGGATATTGTAACAAAGGGATCGCGGTGGAAATGTTGACAAAACGATCCACCTCTTTGGCCGGTTGACAAATATGTAAAGGATCAAGAATATCGTTAAAAACCCGTTCAATTTGGTTGCGTTGATCGGTTAAATGTGGCGTGAGAATGGCAATATTTGTTTTATCATGCAGTAACAGATCCTTGGCCCAAAGCGCTGCTGCTTGCCATTCTTGCAATTCTTGTGGAAAAGCATGAACCACTCTGCGCTCGGGTTGAATTGGCGTCGGATCAAGCCGTGTAATTTGCCAGCCTTTTTGTTGACATTTCTCAAAAAATAAATTTAACAACGGCGAAAATTCTTCAAAGCCATATAACACTACAGTTTTGTTACATTTATCTTTTAACAATAAATCTAGTAGGGTGTTAGGTAATTGTGCTTCGTCGATCGCCTGATTTTTATGTTGCCAGGCTTGATACTCTTTTGCCCACGCTTGAAAAGCAATATGATCAATATTATCGACTTTAATATTCAGTTGATCTAAAGCGAGCCAATCATGAAGACTTGCCCAAGCAGCAAACGCAGTTTTTGCTGTGGCATAAGGTTGCAATAATGCTTTACCTGAAAGCGAAAATTGAATGATCTCTTCCCAACGCAATAATGATTGCGTGGTGCTAAGCAGTTGCGCTGTCACTTCTCCTTGAATTTCAAATTGTTCCCATAATGCCTTGAACCAATCGGCTAAAGCATAAATACTCGGGGTATGCCACACCTTGGCCTTTTGTGAAAAATAATCATTGGCCTCATACTTAAGACGCATTGCCAAACGACGAGTGGGTGTTAAAATCGTTGCCGCTTCTTTTAGGTGTTTAACTAGTTCAATGTCCATCGATAGGATCACATGTTACAAATGAAAGAGAACCATTTTACCCCAATTCGTCCTAAATCCGGCATCATCGGCCACAGAGGCGTTGCCGCCTTAGCACCTGAAAACACCCTTGCCAGCTTTCAACTTGCTGCCAAACAAGGAATAGACTGGGTTGAGTTCGATTTACGACTCACAAAAGACGATCAATTAGTGATTTTTCATGATGATTCTTTACAGCGCACCACCAATGGCGAAGGCTTCGTTCATGAAAAAACTTTAAATGAATTAATCGCTTTAGATGCAGGTTCATGGTTTCACCCAGATTATCATGCAGAAAAAATTCCACATTTTAATGAAATTTTTCCCGAGCTCCTGATGATGAATTTAACCTTGAACCTCGAGCTTAAGCTACCCAGCAACCCAACCCTTGAGCATGTGCAAGGCTTTGCGCGAAGTTTAACTGAACTTTTACAGATCCATTGGCCAAAAGACTTAAATTTGCCTTTGATCTCAAGTTTTCATTGGCCTATTTTGTTTCTGCTGCGAAATTTAACCCCCACCCTGCCGCTAGGATTCTTAACCAAAACGTGCACCGAAAGTGTATTACAAGAGATCGCTGAGATCCCCAATTCCGCTTGTCATACACATTTTCAAAGCTTAACACCCGAGCTTTTGTTACTTGCTAATGAATATGATGTCCCTGTTCTGACCTATACGGTAAATGATCCTGAAACTGCGATTAGGCTACTTGAGCAAGGAGTTTTTGCTGTTTTTTCTGATGATCCACTTCAAATTCTACGGCATATGCTTAAAAGACATGATAATATGCCAGATTCACTTAAAAAGTAGGCATTGACGGAACTCCTTATATCAAAGTGGATGCAATATATACTCAAACCACTTTGCTTTTAGGCGAGGCGCCAAGCGAACGAAGCCCCAGGAGTGTACGCTTTGGTACACGACTGGGGTGAGAGAGCGCAGGCAACAAAGCATAAAAGTAAAGTGGGAAGAGTATATACGCATCCCATTAGGACACGCCTTCGTCTGTGCAACGAGTTGGTAATGATTTCATTAAATAACTTAACTAAAACATACCGATTACATCATCAAGATATCGTGGCTTTAAAAGACATTAATCTTGAAGTCAAAGCCAAAGAAATTTTTGGGATCATCGGTCGAAGCGGTGCAGGAAAAAGCACTTTAATTCGTTGTGTCAATCGCTTAGAAAAACCCTCACGCGGCAACGTATTTATTGAAGGCGTATGCCTTACTACCATGAATGCTGCAGAATTACGCGCCGCACGAAGACAAATGGGAATGATTTTTCAACATTTTAATTTGTTACAATCACGTACGGTTTTTGAAAATATTGCTTTACCGTTAGAACTGATCCATACACCAAAGGCCAAGATCCAAACTCGCGTGCAGGAATTACTTGATCTGACCGAATTATCCCCGCACATGATGCAATATCCCAGTCAATTAAGCGGTGGCCAAAAACAACGCGTGGCCATTGCCAGAGCTTTAGCCACAAAGCCTAAAGTGTTGTTGTGTGATGAAGCAACTTCTTCGTTAGATCCACGTTCAACGCAATCGATTTTAGAATTATTGCGCGCCATCAATCACGAACTTGGGATCACGATTTTATTAATTACTCACGAAATGGACGTCGTTAAAACCATTTGTGATCGTGTTGCAGTGTTACACGAAGGCGAAATTATCGAGCAACGCAATGTCATTGATTTGTTTACTTCGCCAACAACCAAAGTGGCTAAAGATTTAGTGAAAGCTTCTTCACGTATAGAATTGCCAAAAGCAATCAAAGAAATGCTAGAATCTACGCCAACACAAGATAGCACCACGGTGATTAGAATTGCGTATCAAGGGGATTCGGCTTCACAGCCCATTATTAGTTATTTGATCCAACGCTATCATATTATTATCAATATTTTACAAGGGTTTATCGAAACCATCCAAGATAAAATCGTCGGTGTGATGATTGTTGAAGTGATGGGTGATCGTAACAATGTTAAACAAAGCATTGAATTTTTAGAGCGTAGTGGTCTTCATGTTGAGATTTTAGGTTATGTTCAACGAAATAGTTAAAGCTTTTATCGAAACCTGTGTGATGGTGTTTTTCTCGGGTTTTTTTGCGGCCTTAATGGGATTACCTTTGGGAGTAGTCTTGTCGCTTACCCGGCCACACCAACTTTGGGAAAATAAATCCCTGCACTCGCTTTTAGGCGCAATAGTCAATGCGACGCGATCGATCCCCTTTATCATTTTAATGATTGCGGTGATCCCCCTCACCCGTATCATTGCCGGCAGCTCCATCCAAGTAAAAGCCTTACTGGTGCCATTAACGTTAGCGGCTATTCCCTTTTTTGCCCGAACGGTGGAAATTGCTTTAAATGACGTGTCTATCGGATTGGTCGAAGCGGCCAAAGCGATGGGGGCAACACCAATGCAAATCATTCGCAAGGTCTTGCTACCAGAGTCCTTATCAGGTATCGTCAATGGCCTAACACTAACTTTAGTCAACTTAGTTGGTTACTCGGCCATGGCCGGTTTTAATGGTAGTGGCGGGCTTGGTAAATTGGCAATTGACTACGGTTTTTACCGTTACGATACCAAAATAGTGCTTGTCACTGTCGTCATTATGATAGCTCTGGTTCAACTGATCCAAATGGTGGGTGATTATGTTGCGCAAAAAATTCTTCATCACTAGTCTGCTTTGTTTAGCTCTTGCTTGTTTTTTTACAGCTTGTTCCCCTAAGCAACGCAGTGAACATGAAATTATCATTGGGACGATTGCCGGCCCTGAAACACACTTAGTCGAAACAGCCAAAAAAGTCGCCGAGCAACGTTACGGCCTTAAACTGACCATTGTGACTTTCGAAGATTATATCGTGCCCAATACTGCACTTGCCGAAGGCGATATCGATGCCAATATGTTTCAGCATCAACCCTACCTTGATGTTGTTCTCGCTAAAAAAGGCTATAAACTTATCCCCATTGGCACCATGTTTATTTACCCCATGGGAGTTTATTCTAAAAAATACAAACATTTAACAGATTTACCCAATGGCGCTAAAATTGGGATCCCAAATGATCCCAGCAATGCCGCTCGAGCACTGCGCTTATTAGCGAAAGCGAAACTCATCACTATTCCCAAAGTGAATGATCTTCAGCTTTCCCCCCGATTAATCCAACATAACCCCAAAAATTTAGTGATCAAAGAAATCCCTGCAGCGCAGCTTGCGCGCGTGTTACCTGATCTCGATGCTGCCGTGATTAATACCAATTATGCTATTCCTGCGGGGCTGCAACAGCGTGACGCCCTCTTTTTAGAAGATAAAAGTTCACCATATGCCAACATTGTTGTGATCAGAACAGAAGAAAAAGATCAAAAGAAGTATCAGGATTTAATGGCTGCTTTACATTCTCCTGAAGTGCTAGAAAAGGCTAAAAAATTATTTGCTGATCAAGCTATCCCTGCTTGGCAACAATAAGTTTCCTATGCCAACACAAAATAATTCTTCTGCGCTGACAAGTCCACGTTGGCATCTCGGCGGTTGGGCCTTATGGTCGATCTCCGCTTTGTACTATGCCTATGAATTTATTCATCGCGTTGCACCGAGCGTTCTCACCTCGCACTTACGAGAAGCTTTTTCGGTAAATAACCACCAATTAGCTTCCATCGGTGCAATGTATTTCTATGCTTATGCTGCCTTTCAATTGCCCGCTGGGATCTTAATCGATCGTTACGGCACCAAACGCATTTTATTTTTAGCCTCGATAACTCTTACCTTTGGCAGTTTTTTATTCAGCACAACAAGCTCTAGCCTAGTTGCCCACATTAGTCGGTTTATGATCGGGGCAGGCTCTGCTTTTGCTTTTATCGGATGCCTTAAAATAGGTGCACAATGGTTAGCCATGAGCTCCTTTCCGCTGGTTATCGGTTTAACCAATCTTTGTGGAACCCTCGGTGCGTTATCTGGCGGCACGCCCCTTTCTTATTTGGTACAACAGATCGGCTGGCGCGAAGCGATGATGTACTTAAGTTTTGCTGGGATATTTATTACCCTTTTAATTTGGTTATTTCTAGAAGAAAAACCCACCAACCATACATCCCAAACCACTTCTCATGGTTTATTTGCAGGTTTATGGTTAGTGATGAAAACGCCGCAATCATGGTTGATTGCCATTTACGGTGCATTATTAGTGGCACCAATCGCTGCTTTACCAGAAATGTGGGGCGTGGAATATCTGAAAATGAGCCACGACATTCCTGAAACCAAAGCGGCTGCCATCACCCACACTATTTTTATTGGAACTGCCGTCGGTGGGCCCTTAATCGGCTGGTTTTTAACCATTATTCGCGATGAAGTGCATTTTATGATGTTTGCGACCTTAGGCGCATTATCCCTTTTGAGTTTATTTTTGTATTGGCTGCATGTCCCGCACAATAGTCTGCATTTGATTCTTTTTGTTTACGGCGTATTAACGGCGAATATGCTGCTGTGTTTTGCGTTGATGGCCGAGCTTCATCCCGATTGGGCACAAGGCGCCGCGATTGGATTTACCAATATGATCATCATGAGTTCAGGCGGGATCACTCAACATGCCGTTGGCTGGATATTACATCTTTTAAAAGAAAATCGTGGCGGAGTGGCCTTACCTGAGGATTATCATGTCGCCTTAAGTATTTTACCGCTTTGCCTGGTCGTGGCACTGGTGATCTCTTTATTTATCAAACAAGCATTACCCCAAAATAAGGCTCAAGCTAAATCATCATGAGTTTACCTCTTAATTTAAATATGGCCTACTCCACCCTGGGATATGTAGCGCTTTTTATCTTTGCTTTTGCGTACGTGTTGGTGATGAGTGAAGAAATTATCGAGCTGCGAAAATCTAAACCAATGGTTTTATCTGCTGGGATCATTTGGCTCTTGGCTGCATTTGCCTCAAAATCCGTTGGCCTAAGCGCTGAAGTGCAACAGGCGGTTAAACATAATATTTTAGAATTCGCGGAATTATTTTTGTTTTTAATTGTGGCGATGACCTATGTCAACGCCATCGAAGAGCGACGCGTATTTGACGCGCTAAAAGGTTGGCTGATCAAAAAAGGCTTTAGTTATCGCCAACTATTTTGGATCACCGGTACGCTGGCGTTTTTTATTTCGCCCATTGCCGACAATATGACCACGGCGTTAATTATGTGCGCCATTATTTTGGCCGTTGGACATCATCAAGAGCGCTTTATTGCACTTTCGTGCATTAATATTGTGGTCGCTGCCAACGCAGGTGGTGCCTTTTGCCCCTTTGGTGATATCACCACGTTAATGGTATGGCAAAAAGGCGCATTAGAGTTTAAACAATTTTTCCAATTATTTGTGCCTTGCGTGGTGAATTTTATCGTGCCTGCGTTGCTGATGCACTTTGCTATTCCTAAAGAACTGCCCGATGCGCTACAAGAAAAGACCAAGATTGCGCCTGGTGGCTTGGTGATCGTTGGGTTATTTTTGCTGACGATTATCGTCACCGTCTGTTTCCATCACTATTTATTGTTGCCACCTGCGCTTGGCATGATGACCGGTTTAGCCTTTTTACAATTTTTTTCCTTTTGCTTACAAAAACGCAATCATATTTTGTTAAGAAATAAAACCGTTGACGACCTCGATCATTTTGACGTTTTCAGTAAAATCCAACGCATTGAATGGGATACGTTGCTCTTTTTCTATGGCGTAATGTTATGCGTGGGTGGGCTCGCAGCTTTTGGTTATTTACAAATTGCTTCCACCACCTTGTACGAACAATGGGGAGCAACCAATGCTAATATCGTCATCGGCGTTTTATCCGCGGTGGTGGATAATATTCCCTTAATGTTTGGCGTGCTAACGATGGATCCAACCATGTCAGAAGGTCAATGGTTGCTGGTAACATTAACGACGGGTGTCGGTGGTAGTTTGTTATCGATAGGATCGGCTGCCGGCGTTGCGCTGATGGGGCAATCCAAAGGAAAATATACCTTTTTAAGCCATTTAAAATGGACTTGGGCCATTGCGCTTGGCTATGCTGCTGCTATTTTGACGCATTTTTGGATCAATGGGCATTTATTCTAGAATGTATAGTTATCAACATCGTTACCATGCCGGATCCTTTGCTGATCTTCATAAACATCTCGTTTTAACTGCCATTTTGATCCATTTACAACAAAAGCTCACCCCCTTTTGCGCGCTTGATCTTTATGCCGGCGAAGGGATCTATGATTTACACTCGACCGAAAGCCAGAAAAATGCAGAATACAAATTGGGCATTGAAGCCGTGTTTCATATTAAAAACCCACCTCCTTTGCTCCAACGCTTTTTGTCGATTATCCATCATATCAATCCTGATCCATCACAAATGCTTTATCCTGGATCGCCTGAGATCATCGCTTCATTTTTGCGAAGTGAGGATGAAGCTATTTTGGTTGAAGGTCATCCGCAAGCTTTTCAGCATTTAAAAGAACATTTCGATCAACATCCTCAAATACACCTGCATCAACGAGATGCACTCGAAGCGATGCATGCCCTTACTCCTGTTAAACGTGGATTAGTTTTTATTGATCCAAGTTATGAAGTCAAAAAAGAATATCAAGCAGTTGCTAACGCTGTACTTAAGGCTTATTCACATTTTAGCCATGGCATTTATGCAATTTGGTATCCGTTATTGGAAGAGGAATACCATTTAAAATTGATCCGAATGATCCGGAAAGCGGATTTACCTAAAGTATGGAGTTGTGAATGGATCCCTTATGAAAAACCACCCGGAGGGATAATAGGGAGTGGAATGATTTTGATTAATCCCCCTTGGCAACTGGATCAGCAACTTGCTGAAGTGTTTAAATTTCTGAATCAAAGGGTGTTTGTAGGTGGGAAATATTTTTTCTCAGGAACCTCATACAAGAATACTAACTAAAAAATTGGGGTGAAAGTCGTGCTCAAAAAGATTAAGATACGGAAATTATGAAAATTCACCATGAGCAAATGAGAAACAAGTGAATGAGGAGTTAGATTTTATGATGAAAGCTGGACCCCATACAACCAATAATGAATATACTCGTTTTTTTGAGAAAATAAAAAACAGATCTGACGAATTAGAAAAAGCTGATATCCATTCCTCATTAGAGCCATTACTAAGAAAGGGATCGTTACTCAAGATATACCAATATTTATTGGATCACCAACAAGAAATTATTAAGCAATTAATGGAAACCGCCCCTCCTCTTGCACCGCTTAGGGCAGTGCGCATAGAGAAATCTTCTCAAACCACTTCACGTACAGTGAACATCATTGAAGATATTAACGGTGAATTCGTTTTAATATTAGAAACAAAAAGTAAAACAAAGGACGACACTAAAACCAAGAATCTATTTCAGTCTTTAGGCAGATCTGCAACGGCTAAATCGGGTAAATCATGTTGGCGAATAGATTTACCCTTACCTGAAAAATGGATGAATTTAAAAACAGAAGCACCACATGAATATATTGAATCAAGAGTAGAAGAAGCAAAATTATCTCAACGATTTTGCAAAGACGCAAAGAGTGAAATACCAGACATCCCCTTTCCCATTCATTATTCATTATTAGGTCAGCCTTTTAAGGATGGGTCGGGATGGAATATATCAATGTATTCTCCTCAGGCACCCTATGGGAATTTCGAAGCATGTGGTATATCACGTTTATGGCTTGAATTTTCGCAATATGAGATCGGTAGAATGACCCGCGGACTTTTTTATGGGATCCAAATCATGCATCACCAAAAATGGGTACATCAAGATCTTTCCGCTGACAATGTATTAATTTTCAAAGATAACCTTGGGTATTATCTTAAAATTTGTGATTTTGGAAATTCTAAGCCTTGGTTCTCTAAACCAGCAGCAGCAAATTATGGATATGAGTCTCCTGAGATCCTTTCTGCCTATCGATCTGGCGGTCCAGCAACTAAATTTTACCATGGGGATATGCGACCTACTTACGGTAAATATATCGATAAGATATTAGTTGCACACCATCCTCAAACTAGAGATGAATTTTGTGAAGAGTATCAACATTGCCATCCAGCGAATGATATGTGGGCAGCAGGGATATTGGCCTTTCAACTATTAAAATCCACTGCCATCGTCGATCAACCCGATGAGATATTCTCGGGGTTAGAAAAGATAAATGAGCCATTACTAAGAAGTGTGCTAAATCCAGATCGTGAAAAAAGATTCACCATTGAACAGGTAATGGCGATGTTAACCGGGCCAACAGAAGCAACTACAAAAGGGCCTTCGCCTGATGTGGATGATTTGACGAAAAGTTTTGGTGATTTGCAAATATCATCTCCTTCTCTCGCAACAGAACCCCCTAAGATGTTTCTTCCTCAATTTACACGTGATACAGCGAAAAACGTTCAACCTCATCAAATTTTAAATGATTCTACAATGGCTATACCTGGATCTGGATGCTGGAAATAAAAAAATATGAGGGCCTGTTGGCAATTCGTTGCCCTACACAAGGGCTAAGTGCAATCTGAGATATCCACTCGATGTGGGCACGCTTCCCCCGACTTTTGCCGGGGCATTTTATTAGGGGTTTAATCTTGGTCCCAGCTTTTCTTCTGCTTTCTTTTCTTCTGATCCTTCCCTTCTTGGCGGTGTAAAAATTAACCTAACTCGTGGGAGTAATCTATTTCCTATCACTTCATCTTGCTCACGATAAGTGAACCTTACTCAAGAAAGTAATATCTCTTCTGACACACAATATTAAATTTCAGTAAATTGTTTAAGTGCATATGCCCACTAGGAGTTTTTCCCTGTGTTAAAGCATTAAACATTTTCTTACCGATAGGCAAATATAAGTTCTAAAACTTATATTTCTATTTTTTTTACTTTCCCTATGATAGTTAATCTGATAACATTAGCTTCCAGTTAATTTTGAGGTTCCCTATGCAGTTTAAAATTTCTCAATATCAAGATTTGTATAACGAAGCAATTAGCCAGATTAAAGGAAAGAAATTTGAAGATGCTTTAGAAAATTTAAGGTTATTAATTATGTTGCTAAACGAGCCTTGCGAAATTAAAGAAAAGAAAGAAAATATTACATTCGTTCAGCGTTTGATTGATGCTCTTTCCAAATCTAATCCAGCCGAAAGTATTCAATTGTTACTATCCCACCAAGAACAAGAAAACAAATTCGTTAAACCGACGAAAAAAAGAGATGTGAAATCATTAAAAAAAGAAGATAAGAAACCATTCAAAGAAGAAGATAAGGAATCGAACAAGAAAGAAGATAAGAAATCATTCAAAGAAGAAGCTACGGAATCATTCAAGAAAGAGATTGAACAACTAGAAATAACAGCGAACTTACTATATGAGAGCGATAATTATATAGATTCAGCACAAGCTTATCAAAAGGTTATGAATAAAACCGTAGATAAAGCAGAATTTTTGCCTAATTATGTTGATGCATGCTGGAGCCAAGGTGCATGTTTTGAATCTATGGCTGCACTTTATAAACACACCGATCCAATAATAGCTATCTACTTTATTGATCAAACCCTCCCTGCTATCAAAAAAGCCCTGATTGCCTATCGTCAAATAGAAAAAGACCGAGATGAAAATATTCAAGAATGCGTAGATAAAATAAAGTTTTTAAATGATCTCAAAAGAGGCTTAGCAAAGGTTGAGAAGACCCCAACAACAATTACTATTAAAATGCAAAAACACCTTACGATTGAAAGTCGATCACCAAAGCTTCTAGATCAGCCACGCACTGCCGTTCCAAGAAACGCAGAATATGATGAATTAGGAGAAATAGCACTAGCACTTGCGTCATTAGAGATGCCTTCCCAAAAGCCACCTTTGTTGCCTTCATTTCAAGGATCTATCAGCAGAACATTGGAAATAATTCCGGAGGAAGCACTGGCTATTACATTGAATAGCGAGAATCCAAGAAACAGATAATAGTGGCTATTTTATACTTCACTCAAAAACAGACGCGTCTATTTTGGAGTATAGGGAAAATCAGCCATGCAAGAGCGGGATTTTTTCACTTGAGTTTACCTATCACTGCATTCTGAAATACTTGTAGCTCCTCTTGCGTTAGTTCCGTCCTGTCTTCTTGAATAATAGGCGTCAAAAATTGATCAAAAAGAGGCATCACATCACGTGCAAACTTAAAAGACCAATCTACACTTTCTGCTGATACCTTTTTTTCAAAGGAAACTTGATCATCTAGAGCCTTTAATCGTTCCTGAAAGTCTCTGGTTTCTTCGTTATTTCTTTTAAACCGAGGTGGATTTTTCGAAAAATCAAGTGGTTCTTTGGATCGGATAATTTCATTCAATAAACGATATCTATCTGTAATTCTATAAAGTATAAGATTGATCAATCTAATCTTCAAATCAAAGGGTAAAGCTACATTCTCAGGGGGTGTGGATTTATCGTTTAAGTTTAAAAATCCCATCATATGAGGATTATCTAAGATCGCCACCAAAAAAGTAACCCCTTCTTTCATCACGCCACAAAGAGCACGCATAAAGTTAACATGACTGCGTAATTTTATACTCTCTTCAACGTCAAACTTGGGGGTTGTTGAACGATAACTTAGAAATTTTGCTCGGTAGTGCGGCTTTTTTTCAAAAAGTGAAAATAATCCTTTACAAGGTTTCATCATTTCAATTCTAATTTGCAACAGCGCTAATTCATCCCCTTGTGCCGCTACAAGTTGCTGCTCTAATAAAGTGATCAATTTATTAAATAAACGATGCGCATCTCGTGAAAACAAAACTTCTTGCACTTCGGAAAAAAATTCTTCCCTTGTAGCCAGATCCTCTAGCAATAAACTTAGTGGAGAAGTATAGGAACTAATATAATTTAATGAAAATCTTTGATTTAATAAAGCCTTAAAACACTTTACACTATGGTATAAAACACACCATTCTATTAAGGTATATTCCTCGCCCTTTCTAAGAGCATACTTGGTTGATTCACGAAGTAAATTTAATTTGAGTGCGAAAGACAACGCTTCGACATTATCCTCTTTCACGACCGTTTCAACAAAGGCGTCATTGAGTAGTACCAGATTTGCTGTAACTGCTTGTAAATATACTTGGTAACGTGGCAACAGTGGCACTTGATCAAAAAATCTTTTGATCAGATCAGAAAGGTTTACGATGAGTTTTAATAACTCTGTTTTGCTTTCTTCATCTGCTATTAATTCTTCTGCTTTGCATTCTTGAACTTTTTTTATTATTTCATGAATTAGCTCATCTTTGACTTCTTGTTTATTTTCGACAAGATCATAATGCTGAATGAGCACCTCGCAAGATTTTTTAAGATTGAGGGATCTCGCTTTTGTACTAGAAACACCAAGCGGTGGAAGAGATCTCGCACTTTGAGGTAAGCTAGTACTGCCCCCTGCACTTGGCTTGCTCTCTTTTTTCTCTTGCAGGGTTGACGATCCCAGGCTAAGAGGAACCGGCTCTGCCAACACCATCGCATCGACTGTTGCTCGAGGCAATTCTTCGACAAAACGTTCTATAAATCTTCTTTGTGCCGAAAAAACCGGGCAGCCTATTGCTTCCATATCTGAAATTAATTGGATTTGGCTTTTAGCTTTACCAAAATATTTTTCTTTGTTTTGTACTAAATCAATGCTTAGCTCAACTAGTTCATTATCATATTGCTGTTTTGCTTTAGCCAATACGCCAATCGTTTTCTTTTGTTGTTCTCGTAAAAACAGAACGACGTCGGTGGAGGGCATACATAAATCGATAATGCTTTCTTGGTCTTGCGCCTTCAATATTGCAAATTTAAAAGAGGGTTCACCATCCGTAATATCAACAATCTTAGGCTCAACGGTAATATGATCAAGCTTATCAAAAAATAGTCGTACTTTATATTTTGATTTTTTTTCGTCAGATAATTCCAAAGTGTAATGATACTGAGATTGATTACTATCTTCATCAAAAGGGATCGTGAAGTGATGATCGGTCACCTGATAGGTTGACCCATTAAGGTTAAGTTGCCTCACCTTAGGTAAGGGAAGCCTCATAAGCCAATATCTTTGCTTGGATTTGTCAAAAGTTCGATCTTCAAGCGAAATCGAAAAATTGAATTTCTTTTTAAGATAATCTTGAACTCGAGGGTATCTTTCAATAAAAGCAAACATTGGGTTTAGCATATTTAAGCCCTAAAACTTTAAATATGGGTGGATTCTATACAAAAGCGTACTAAATCACAATGTTTGGCTTTCAACTATAGCTTTCAGAAAAAGGTGGATAAATTTTCATTCGAAAATTTCAGTTCTGTCTTCCCGGAATCTAGTCACGCTTAGCGAACTTGTGAGCTTAGCGTGACTTGATATCCGGGATCCAGAAATGATCCTGAAAGTCACGCAGAGAAACCCTCTTTGGCTTGATTTATATGAAGAAATTATTTCATGATTTTATTATTTCTGGACCCCGGATATTAAGCGACACTAACGCTCGTAAACTCGCTAAGTGTCGCTAGATTCCGGGGAGACAGGCTTTCTCGCACGGGATCCAAGAAGACAGGCTCTCCGCTAAACTTGTCCCGCACTTGATGCGGGATCCCGGGAAGACAGATCTGAGTGTTACATTTAGAAAAATTATCGAACATTATCAAAAGGCCTATAGAAGTCCAGCGATATTAGGACAATACTGATCCTCAACTTAACTTCCAAATAAAATTAACTCCTACAAAGTTGAAGGCAACATTTTGATATTCACCCGCAATGCGTCCCGTCAATGGCCCACGGCGTTGATCCATGTCTAAATCACCGCCCCACAACAGCTCGTAACCTAAGCCCACTTCAAAATCTTTAGCCATTTGGTATTGTCCACCCAAGGCAAAACGCCAAGCGGCGCCAACCGGAAGATTCGGTATGCGAAATTGTTCAGACATCATTGAGGAATCGTACGCAACACCTGCAGAAAGGCGCAAAGTGTCACAATATTGATATTGCGACCCTAAAGCAACATGCCAGGTATCTTTAAAATGAAGATCGGCTGTTACACTTTTCGGATTGGCTGATCCTACTTGGATAGGAACATATCCAAAGCGTTTCCAATCTTGCCAGCCAACATTACCAAGCAGTGCCCAGCGCGCATTTAATTGTTGATAAAAACTGGTCATGATGCTTTGTGGAACAGTGATCCCAATTTTAAGCGGCGTACTAAAGGCGCCGCCAGGAATGATCACAGGTAAAACTCCTTCAAATTCCAGCTGATCTTCAAATTTCAGTTTGGTTTGAGTGGTATAGGTGACACCTATGCGAGTACACATCGTTGGCTCGAACAATATGCCAAAAGTGCCGCCATAACCCCAAGTTTGATCTTTAAACTTCACTTGACCATCGGGCATATCAAACAATCCTGAAGGATCATTATTGACATCAACTCGATCGGTTAAATAACCATACATGGCATTAAAAGCCGCGCCAAATGAAATATATTTATTAAATCTAAATGCAAAAGAAGGAGCAATGGTTGATCCCAATAAGGTTGTGCGTACCACATAATAGCGCCCTACCCAGCCATTATCATATTTTAAAGCAGCGCCAAAATTACCATAACCACTTAAACCCAGTTTAAAATCGGGCGACACACTATAGACAAAATATGCCCCGCCACTTGGGAAAAAGCCTATTGCATTGCGACCATCGTTACCGTTCACGGTAGTATTGCTATTAGGAGAAAATTCCACATTGGCATAAAAAGGCTGAATACCAAGCATCAGCTCTGATTGCTCAAGCCGCGTCATGCCAGCAGGGTTTGTCGCTGCCGTTGCAGCATCTTGTGCGCGTGCTGCATAACCTGCCGCTGCCAAACCTAAATCAGGTGTACCAATTTCATATGAAATGATCCCTCCTGCTAAAACACCTTGAACCGCACCAAAAGTGATCCCCATGGCAAAAAGAAATCTTGTGCGAAAGAAATGTTTGTTCATGTATTTCCTCATCAATCGTTATCTAAATTTAAAGGGCGGCCTGAGGGATAAATGAATAGCCTTTCTACCATTATCGGTGATCCCTGCCGCTAAATAAATTGGCCCTAAGATGGTATCTAACCCAACGAATATACTTCCGCCTTCAAAAAAGCGATTGTTTGTCACATTGGGTTGCCCCCACACTTTACCTGCTTCAAGTGAGGCGCCAATATAAACCGGCACAGGTCGATTGGGGATCAGATTAATATTTTTAATATTATAAAAATAAATACCATTTATGAAGGCAGCATTATTACCAAAGAGTTCATCATCAGTCAGCCCGGTTAAGCGAAATAATCCTCCTAAAGTATATTTTGAAGGAAAACTCGGCGTGCCATCCAAGGTACGATCATAACGCGATCCGATCACAAAGGAATGTTTACCGGCAGAAACTGCGGCAAGATTATCTACAATCAATTGCGAAAAATGGTTGTCACTGCCAAAGGATTTATCATTACAGGATAATGTCACATTACCTTTTAAACCATGATGGGGAAAGTAAAGATTATCGATCGCATCCCACTCCAGGGTTATTCCTACTTCTCCATTATGGACGTGCCCCTCGGGCAATAACGGGTTGCCAATTTTACGCTTAAAATCATCATCCAAATATTCCCAATAAGCTAATAGTCGTCCAACATTAGCGAAATTATTACCGAAAGCAAAACCGATTTTATCTTCTGTGACCAAGTAAGTCGCCAATGGATTAAAATCTTGATACAACGTTGCTGTGGTCCGTTGAATCGACACCACGGGATTGATAAACCAAGTTAAATTTGGGGTGAGAGGTTGATAAAATTCTGCCAACAATCCTTCACCTTGGCCTATCCGCCCTAGAATACGCCATTCCCCTAATAAAGCATTTACTCGTGGGTTGGTAAGCCCTACAATTAAACCAAAATCATTGGTCGTCTGAAAATCCGTATTGATCAGCAAAGTGGCTTGAAGATAGACGGGATCCCCTTTTTCTAATTTCGGGTGAACCTTTAATATTTTTTCATTTTGATCATCTTCAACACCATAGTAAATGCGATCAAAAATGTCTAACCCATATAAATGATCAATACGGTTTTTAACGGTTTCGGGTGCGACGGTGTGTGAATGAAAATCCAAATAAGCATGATAGATTTTGGGGCTTATCTTTCCTTCACCTTGAATGTCCACTTTATCAATGTGGAGCTGATCTTTTTGGGTTTTCAGCGGTGGATGATTGGAGTTGATCGCGTATTTCTTAAGCTCGCTTGCCTTTTTAAGCGCAGCTTCTTTTCCTGGCTGTATCCCTTGGCTAAATAATTGAAAATCAGATGTGCCAATGTCATTAAGATCTGGTTGAATATAAATATCTTGTGGTCCCAAAACAGATTTGCTTTCTTTTACATTTTTATCAGTGAGAATATTTGTTAACTGCCCAAGCACAGCGGATAAATCATCAATTTGCTCTTTGGTTGACATCGGCGTACTCACATTAACCACAATCAATACATCGGCTCCCATGCTTTTTGCCACTTGTACCGGCAAATTAGCACTCACCCCGCCATCGACTAATAAATAATCCCCCACATCAATCGGAGAAATGATCCCGGGAACTGCCATGCTGGCTAACAACGCTAACGCTAAATCCCCCTCCTCTAACACCACGGGTTTACCTGTCACCAGATCGGTTGACACCGCTTTAAAACGGATAGGTAAATGATCAAAATCGCGGATGGGTTCTTGCGCTAATAAATAACTATTAAAGACTTCGTATAAGCTTTGTCCGGTAATAATCCCATAAGGTATATGGATTGAACCATCCGAAAAACTAATGAAATTTTTAATGACAAAAATATCGCTATCTAATTTGCGGCGATAATATAAATGGGTTCTTTTAATGTTGTAGCTAAAGATCTCTTTCCAGTTTAGGGTTGAAAAATCGTGCTTAATTTTTGCTATAGGCACGCCGGAAGCATATAAGCCACCAATCACCGATCCCATACTGGTGCCGACAATAAAATCGATTGGCACATTCATTTCTTCAAGTGTTTCGATCACGCCAATGTGCGCAGCACCTCTCGCACCGCCGCCGCTAAGCACTAATCCTATTTTTGGGCGTTGTTTTTCAGCTGCAATCACATTGCCAAAGATGGCTAGAATTAAAATGGTGAAAATAAATTTCTTACAAATGATTTACACTCCCTCTACTATTTTGTTATCCCTACAATGCTAACACTTCCTTCACAAACGGAATGGTAAGTCGCCTTTGCTGCGCCAACGAAGCTTTATCTAATTTCTCAAGCTGCTCGTATAATTCTGGCATAGACCGTACACAACGCCGAATCAAATAGGCCCCAACTTCATCGTTTAACTCTAGGCCTCGTTGCTTTGCTCGTAATTGTAAGGCACTTAATAACTGTTCATCATCCAAAGATTGTAATTGATAAGTGACGCCCCAAGTCAAGCGCGATTTAAGATCGGGCAATTTCAGTAACAGTGCTTTAGGTGGGCAATTCGCAGCGATTAATAAGCGATGCTGCGCACTCTGAATACGATTAAATAAATGAAATAATGCTTCTTCCCAAGTTTCATTACCAGCAATATGATCGATATCATCGATGCAAACCAAATCAATGCGTTCTAATCCCTCTAAAATCGATAACGACGTTTTGGGATCGCTTAGCGGTAAATAAAAAGCGGTTTTCAAATAAAGTCCAGCATAATGACAAGCACCCTGCAATAAATGCGAACGCCCAACCCCCTCACGCCCCCATAAATAAATAAATTGCTCTCCTGTTCCTGCAGCAATTTCTTTAATTTGGGTAAACGCCTCGACGTTTGCACCAGGGTAAAAAGTTTCTAAGGTACAATCATCCCGTAAAGTAAGGCTAAGCGGTAATTGTTGTAATGAAGGAAGATGAGCCACCACTTAAGTCACCTTGGCCCTAGGCAGCTTTTGGAATTTATTTAAAAGTTCGCTCATTAATACCACAAAAATCGCAGCGAGCGGGATCGCTAATATCACCCCTGCTAAACCCAAGAGATGCCCTCCTGCCAAAATGGCAAAAATGACTGCAACGGGATGTAACCCTAATTTATCGCCAATCAACATCGGTGCTAACACGGCCATTTCTAATATATGGCCAATGCCAAACACCACTAATACCCCAAGCACGGGCCAGAGCGTATCGAACTGAAGATAAGCCACTAAAAGTGCTGATCCCAATCCGAGCACCGTTCCTAAATAGGGGACAATGCTTAACAACCCTGCCATCATCCCTAACAACAAGGAAAAATTAACGCCAATAATTGCTAAACCCACGCTATAAAGGGTACCCAACGCAATCATGACCCAAAGTTGCCCGCGGACAAATGTCGACATCACCATATCGCACTGCTTTAACAATGAAAGCGCGGTAGGCGCAACCGATCGTGGGATAAGCGATTCCATTGCTTTTAAAATAGCATGCCAATCCCGCAACAAATAAAAGGCAGCCACCAATGTGATCAACAGATTTAAAATCCCCGTGAGAATAATCGCCCCTGAATGAAATAACGTTTGCCATAACCATTTAGCAAATTGGGTGGCTTCGGCAGTGTGATTTACAATTTCTGCTCGTAAAGTGTCTAAACCAAAATCTTTTGGTGCTAAACCCAAAACCATTAATTGCGGAACAAGTTTAAGTTGAAACCAATCTAACATGGCAGGCACTGCTGCGACAAAGGTGACTAATTGCCGTTGTAACGCTGGCAACAAAAATAACAACGCAATTAACAGGAGGGCAATTACCACAACAAAAACGATTATCACCGCAAGTGTGCGAGGAATTTTATATTTTCCTGTGCTGGCCCATTCGACTAAAGGATCGGTGAGATAAGCCAACGCTGCTGCGACAATAAAGGGGATCAACACGGGTGTTAATTGATAAATGATTAAACAAAGTACCGTTAACCCTAAAAGGATCCCAACAGTGATTAACGCTTGCTTGACGCCTGTCATTCGCGCACCCAACGATAGGCTAAATCCGTTCCAGGTTCATTCACCAATGAAACCAATCGACGATCTAAACTAATGGCTTGCTGCAACGTATGGTGATCATTATTTTGACGCGGTGTAATTTCAAATACCACACCATCACCGGTGATCTGATTCACATTCACTTTGCTGATCGGATCTAAACTTTTTAAATAAGCTTCTACTTGAGAAAAATCTGCGCCCGAACGAACCTCTTGTACCGTGACGAATATGGTTTTTAGCTCTGCCGTAACGGCAGACGCGCTATTTTTTACTCCATAGTGCCCTAACAAATAATTTGCTGTGCCAGAAAGACCTTGATCCAATACTGCTTCTAACGCTTGACCTTCTGCTTGCCAAACGGGGCTATCACTATCGGTTAATAATTGCCAATGCACTTGCCAAGGTTTAATTTCAGAACTTGCATTGAGCACGTGAGTGATCCTTCCTACCAAAATAGCCTGTGATCCATAACGTTCAGATGCTTGCCGCAAAACAGTGGGAAATTCGCCCCAGACATCTGCAACGGTTATTTTAGAAACATCTTCCAAGTCCATCAGCGGTAACACAATCGGTAAACCGCGTTGCTCGGCTAATTTTGTTAATTGTACTTGCAACGTGGGATCACTTTCGGCGCCAAGTAGGCGTCGTTGTTGATTTTCTTCTAACGCTAACCACAATACCACGCGCGGACGACTTTTGCCCCACGTCGTTGAGCCAGTTTTTTCAATCAAACGATTGATTAAATCTGCATTAAATTTGACCGTGAAGGCATTATTATCATAACTATATTGTTCAACATAATCCGTGATTTTTTCTAAGGCTTTAACCACTGCTGGGTGAGCCGCAACTTCGGTTTGGCTGTTGATGCGTTCTACTACTTGAATGAAACCCTGTTTGAGTAAAGTTTGTCTTTCTTCTTCAGATTGAGTTTGACAGCTTAAGGTTGCCTCGTACATGTGTGGCATCACCACAGCCTGGACCAGAGGGCAGAATAGGAAAAATAAGGCTGCAACAAAGGAACGCATCACTTACACCTTAAATAGAAGTAAACAAAAGTATTGTATCAGAGTTAACCTTCGTCGAAACTATCCAAAACATACATGAGGAGCGACGGGGCGCCGGCAACAACGCATAAAAATATGTAGGGGACGGCCTCTGTGCCGTCCCGTGAAGAGTATAATACTCGAGTGTACGCTTTGGTACACGACTGAGGTGAGCGAGCGCAGGCAACAAAGCATAAAAGTAAAGTGGGAAGAGTATTCGTTTTTTTTTATTTTGGTTGGTAGAATAAGCCACTTATTTCAAATCGGGGATCAAGGACAAGTGCAAAATGTCTGAATCACTTAGCTACCAGGCAGCTGGTGTCAATATTGATGCCGGAAATGAGTTAGTAAATAGATTAAAAAATATTGTCAAAACAACGCATCGTGAAGGCGTGTTGGGCAATTTAGGCGGTTTTGGCGGTTGCTTTGAAATCAATCCTTCGCGCTATCGTCAACCCGTATTGGTGTCTTCCACCGATGGTGTTGGCACTAAATTGCGTTTGGCAATCGATCTGAATAATCATCACACCATTGGCATTGATCTGGTCGCCATGTGTGTGAACGATCTGGTTGTAATGGGTGCAGAGCCGCTGTTTTTTTTAGATTACTTTGCAACCGGTAAATTAGATGTCGACGTAGCGCAAACGGTGATCACTGGTATTGCTTTAGGTTGCAAACAAGCCAACGTGGCATTAATTGGTGGAGAAACCGCCGAAATGCCTGGCATGTATGCCAAAGAAGATTATGATCTAGCCGGATTTACTGTCGGTATTGTCGATAAAGAAAAGATTATTGATGGGCGTCATATTCAACCCGGTGATGTGCTCATCGCATTGGCTTCATCCGGTCCACACGCAAATGGTTATTCTTTGATCCGTCACATTATCGCTACACATCAACTGTCATTGGATCAACCATTAGGTGATAAAACTTTAGGCGAAGTATTGCTGACGCCAACACGAATTTATGTGAAATCCGTATTGGCATTAGCCAATCGTGGTTTACTCAAAGGCGCAGCGCATATCACTGGCGGTGGTTTTATCGATAATATTCCGCGCGCGTTACCCGCAGAGTGCGCTGCGTTTATCGATCAAAACACCTGGATAATTCCCCCTATTTTCACTTGGCTGAAAGAACATGGAAACATTTCATCAACAGAAATGTTCCGGACTTTTAATAGTGGCGTTGGAATGATTTTGTGCGTGAATGAAAAAGATGTACCCACTGCCCTTGACATTTTAATCCAAGAAAACGAAACCCCTTGGGTGATCGGAAATATCATTGCGCGCAAGCAACACGGTGTGGAATTTTCTCATGACAAATCATTTTGATATTTGCCCTATCGTCGTGTTGATCGGTGGCAATGGCAGTAATTTACAAGCCATTATGGATCATCCCGAGCATAAAAGATCTTATCAAGTCGTCGGTGTGATTAGTCATCGCAACGGTGCTTACGGGTTAGTGCGCGCTAAGGCACAGGGTCTAGCTTATCAAGTGATAGATCATTCTGCCTATCCAGAGCCTCATGCATTTGAAGCAGCACTTATTTCTGCCATTAAAAATTATGCGCCACAATTGATTGTCTTAGCAGGTTTTATGCGGATACTATCCCCGGATTTTGTGCAGCATTTTCCGAATCAAATATTAAATATTCACCCTTCGTTGTTACCAAAATATAAAGGATTAAATACTCACCAACGCGTGTTGGCAGCAAAAGAAAAGGAACATGGCGTGAGTGTGCATTTTGTGACACCCGAATTAGACAGCGGCCCGCTGATCGCGCAAGTGACGGTGCCTGTTTTTTCTGAAGATAATATAGCAACATTAACCGAGCGAGTACATCAAGCCGAACATTGGCTGTACCCACAAGTGATCGCTTGGTTTGCTCATCAACGATTAAAAGCATCCTCTGAAATCATCTTTGATAACAAACCGCTTGGGCCGCAAGGCGTACAATTAAGTCTACCGTCTGTGAAAGGAATTTTAAGTTGAAAAACCGTAAATCCCAACTCGATTTTTTATTTTTGTCGACATTGTTAGCCATTGTCATTTGGATGGCAAGCCCATCTGTTAAAGCCAAGCCGAATCCAACGCCACCCCCTTTTCCTTTGCAAACCTATGAAGCGCGTTACGAAGTAAGCTGGCATGGTATTCCCGCGGGAACTTCACTACAC
>JBIOEB010000023.1:0-23455 GCA_044445585.1 Candidatus Berkiellales bacterium | reverse complement strand
GGCCTTCACGCGGGGCTAATTTCCAACGCCACTATCGTGGCTAAAGAATATAGGTTACTTATCAATGAACACTCTCGTCTAAACCTGAAGAGTGTGGGGGTTCAACATGTTTTGGTTGTTGACTTGGCGCTTGTCTTAATTCATTAGCAATGATTTCTAATTTTGATTTATTTGCTTCAAGATACATCGGATAATTTTCTTCTAATTGTTTCATCTTAGCGTTGCATAGTTTATCCATTTTGGGATCAAAGCCCTTGTTACCTTGATCATGAGCCTCATCTCGAATATGTTTTAAAATCGCATAAGCTCGCAGCGCTTTTTCTTGATCCGAAAGTCTGCTGCCTGCTGCTTTGATGTTTTCAAAGACTTTAGCAATCAAGTGTAAATGTTGCTCTGTCTTGGTACTGCGCGCAGTAGTATTTTTCATTTCCTTAAGTCCAAGTTGCCAGGTTGCTTGTTTACTGTTTCCTTGTGAATCATATTCTGCTTTTAAAGAATCCAGTCCAACACTAAACATTTTACTTAAAGCATCTGAAGGGTTTGAAACCAGAGCAGGCGGCAAAACTACCATTCGCGTAGGTGCTTGAGGGGCTTTTGCACTTGCTGCAGAACTCGAAGGATCTGGGGTTGCTGGTAATTTTCTTGGAGTAAGGCTTGCCATGGATTCACTGAGTGGAGAATTGGCTTCTAAATATTTGGAAGCATTAACTACATCACCTTTTTCCCAATATTCGGTTAATTGTTGTAAATCTAACGGTGTCCAATTTTTCATAGTGCATTAACTTTATTCTCATGAGGCTATTCATTTGAGATATTCCAATTAAAAAAGTTCAATTGGGTGTGCATGCACAACAATATGTGTCAGCGCACTTAATAATCTCTACCCCGAGACTTCTTTTCTGGCCTGGATATGCCCTATATTTAATAGTACGTATGTACAAGCATTGAGCCTAAATGAAATTAGACCAAGATCATCTTTACGATATCGTCGTGATTGGCGGCGGCGTTCAAGGCGCGGGGATCGCAGCTGATGCCGCTGGGCGCGGGCTTTCGGTGTTACTGTGCGAGCAAAACGATCTCGCCAGTGCGACCTCTTCTGCCAGCAGTAAACTGATCCATGGCGGCTTACGGTATCTAGAAAATTATAATTTTGGCTTGGTGCGCGAATCGCTTAAAGAGCGCGATATTTTAATTAAAACAGCTCCCCATCTGGTTAGCCCCTTACGCTTTATGGTTCCTTTTATTCAACAACGCCGTCCATTTTGGTTGCTGCGTTTTGGTATATTTGTTTATGACGTGTTGGGTTATAGCCGTTATTTTAAACGTTCCCAAATGGTTTATTTTAATCCCCACGATCCCACGAATCCGTTAAAACGTTCTATTCGAAAAGGTTTTGCCTATTCCGATGCTACGGTTGATGATGCAAGATTAACCATTGTCACCGCCTTGCGTGCTGCTCGTGCCGGCGGCAAAATTCTAACGCACACCGAATGCACTCAGGCTAAGCGCTTGGAAGAGGCGTGGCTCGTGACATTACGTGATACACTCACAGATGTATCTATACAAATTAAATGCAAAGCACTTATCAATGCAGCCGGCCCCTGGGTGGATGAGGTGAATCAAAATGTACTAAATCTTCCCAGCCAATACCGAACGCAATTGGTGAAAGGGAGTCATATCATCGTGCCAAAGCTTTATCCGAAAGAGGAAGCTTATGTGTTGCAACATAAAGATGGCAGAGTGATTTTTATCATTCCCTATTTTAAACAATTCACCATGATCGGCACCACCGATACCTCGTTTAAAGGAAAACCCCAAAATGCTAAAATTGATCCGCAAGAAATAGAATATCTTTGTGACATTGTTAGCGATTATTTTCATCACCCTTTAACCCCCGAGCAAATACTTCATTCTTGGTCGGGTGTGCGCGCTTTAGTCGAAACCTCGTCTTCAACTCTTGCCACCATCCCACGAGAATACAAAATAGAACTGACGACCTCAGAAAAAAATCACTTACCTTTAATTAGCATCTTTGGCGGAAAATTAACCACCTATCGTAATCTGGCCGAAAATGTCGTTAATCAACTTACGCCTTTTTTCCCTCGACATGGCGGTCCTTGGACCTCCAAACGCCCCTTACCGGGTGGCGATCTCCCAGATGACAGTCTTCCTGAATTTTTAGAGATTTTAAGCATGGATTATGATTGGCTCCCAGCCCATCTTGCCATGCGTTATGCCCATAGTTATGGCACCTTAACTTTAGTATTACTGAGTGGGGCTCAAAAAATTGCTGATCTGGGCCAACATTTTGGTCATGGGCTTTATGAAAAAGAGTTAGAGTATTTGATCCAAAAAGAATGGGCGAGAACCAGTGAAGATATTTTATGGCGTAGAACCAAGCTGGGATTGTTTATGTCAGCGGATGAGAAAAAAATACTCCAGGAATGGTTTCAATCTTATTTTAAAGATCATTAAAAATTTATTTTTTGCTCCCCATTTTTACTTCCTTTGCAGTTATTCTAAGTCCATCTTTAAAAATAAAAAATTCACCCTTGCTTGCCTTATGCCACTCTTCATCTGCCGTTAAGGGTGCCGTCGCCATCACGGTCATGATCGCATTGGGGGAAAGATGATGTTGAAAATCCACCATCACATCATCATCAACTAATTTTGCTTTACCGAAAGGCGCTTTGCGCGTTACCCAAACGAGTTTGGTTGAACAATGCGCATAAAGAAATTTTGAATCGCTCATCAATATATTAAACACGCCAAATTGCGCCAATTGATGACACAGATCTTCAAGAAAATTCCACAAAATATAATTGTGCTTGGGCGGTACAGGATATTTTTGGTGAATTTGATCTAAAATCCAACAAAATGCATACTCGCTATCGGTGGTGCCAACTGGTTCGAAATGAATTAATTTTAACTTTTTTTTAATGCCCTTTAATTGGCCATTATGCGCAAAACACCAATTTCGCCCCCATAATTCGCGAATAAATGGGTGCGTATTTTCTAAACACACTTTTCCCCGATTGGCTTTGCGAATGTGGCAAATGACATTGCGACTATGAATAGGATAGTGTTTTACTAATTTTGCGATCTCGGAATGTGCACTCGGCGCAGGATCATGAAAGGTTCGACAACCTCGCCCCTCATAAAAGGCTATCCCCCAGCCATCCTTATGTGGGCCAGTTTTACCACCCCGCTGCATTAGGCCACTGAAACTAAAGCAAATATCAGCAGGAATATTGGAACTCATGCCAAGCAATTCACACATACACTTTGGCCTACACCTTTTACCAACAAGATCCCAAAAGGATCGCCTCTACCAGTACGAGCGGTATGTCTCCTAACTATCAATATACCCATTCATCAGCATATAAACAACCGAGCATGTGCATTATCCTAATTTTCCCTTATAATCAACCCTTCGTGTAATTTAAGTTGCGTGGCAAATATGAAGAATCAAACACCTGAAATGGAAAGCTCGTTTTTAAAGCCCTGGTTTATCTGGGGGTTGGCCGCCTTTTTCTTTTTTGCGCACTATGTTGTACGTGTCACGCCTGGGCATATCACCCAAGAACTTCAAGAAACTTTTATCGACTCCACTAAATACGAAATTGGTCTGTTAGGGGCCTCTTTTTACTTGCCTTATGTCATCATGCAGATGCCAGTTGGCTATCTGGTAGATCGCTATGGCTCAAGGTTGTTGCTCACCGTAGCCGTTTTGATCTGCGCACTCAGCAGCATGGTCTTCGCCAGTGCGACAGTGCTTAGTATGGCGATGTTCTCCCGGATCCTGCTTGGATTTTGCTCTGCGACTGCTTTTATCAGCGCGTTGAAATTAATTACCATTTGGTTTGAACCTAAAAAACTCGCGCTCTTAGTTGGGATCACACAAGCGTTAGGCATGATCGGGGCTGCCACCGGCGCAAGAGTCGTCCCTTATTTAAATGAAACCATTGGCTGGCAAAATGCTTTTCATGTTTATGCAGCAGTGTTTTTTGTGCTTTCCATTTTCATTTATGCCATCGTCAGAAATGCACCCAATGGCACTTCGCTCCCACTGCCAACAAAAGGGATCTCTCTTTCTGAAAAAATCTCTCCATTATCGAGTGTCATTTTTAATCGTTACACTTGGATTAATGCGCTATATGCAGGCATGATTTTTGCGCCAACCGACGTCATGGGAGAATTTTGGGGGAAAGAGTTTTTAGAACATATTCATGATATCGACGCAAAACAAGCATCACATGCAATATCTTTTTTATTTTTAGGATGGGCAGTTGGCGGGCCTACTGCTGGATATTTGGCCGATCATTTTGGTCGAAAGCCAGTCATGATCTTCTCTGCCATTATGGGTTTTATTTTATTGCCATTTATTTTTTATGTGCCACACCTACCCCTTTGGATCATCATGGTGGTAGTGTTTGCTTATGGCCTCACCAACACCGGCTTGATTGCTTGTTACACGGTTGCGGGAGAATTACACAGTAAAGAACATAGCGGATTTTCGATTGCTATTTCAAATATGTTCTCGGTACTCCTAGGAGCCATGTTAATGCCCGTGTTAGGTTATTTGTTGCATTGGCATGCTCACAGCCATGTGGTCAATGGTGTGGTGGAATACACCGCACACGATTACCAACGTTCGACTTACATTTTGCCCATTTGTTTATTTATTGCCATTTTGTGCGCGATCTTCGGCAAAGAAACGCTGCCGGCAAAAATGAGAGAGTAAAATGGAAAAAGCAGTAAAACCCAGCTTTGTTGTCAGTCTTGTTTCGCTGGGTACTTTGCTAGAGTGGGCCGAATATGTATTTTACGGCTATATGGCCATCACACTTTCTTCGCTTTTTTTCCCGGACAATGATCCCAATTTAAGTCTTTTAAAAACCTTTGGGATCTTTGCCAGTGGCTATTTAATGCGGCCACTAGGTGCGATTATTTTCGGACACATCGGTGATCGCCTTGGGCGCAAACCGGCATTGTTTGGATCACTCTTTTTAATGGGAAGCGCTACGTTTGCGATAGGATGTCTACCACTTTATTCTACGGTAGGCTTGCTTGCGCCTCTTTTTTTATTATTGCTTCGCATGCTGCAAGGGTTTGCGATGGGTGGAGAATATAACGGCGCCAGTATTTTCTTAATAGAACGATCCCCAAAAAACTTTCCCTGCCTCGCAGGAAGTTGGGTAAGTGCTGCCGCAGCGTTGGGCATGGTCGTGGGTGGCGTTGGCGCTTTTATGGTGAGCCATCCACTGGCGGCACCGTGGGCATGGCGTGTACCATTTTTATTAGGCGGTGTCAGTTGTTTTATTGGGCTTTGGTTACGAAAAGAAATTCCCGAGCCCATTTTAAATAAAGAAAATTCTCTTTCAACGCTTCCATTGTTAGAAGTATTTAAACGCTGCAAAAAATCTTTTGGCGTGGTGGCAGCCATTGCGGCTTTTACCGGGATTTTTGTTTATATCGGCAACATCTACATGGTGGTATTTCTAAAAAAATATGCGGCTTTACCCACCCATCATGCCACTTTATTTACCATTGGTGGAGAAATGATCGTCGCCTTGATGATCCCCTTGATGGCCTATTTAGCCGATCAATCAGATCCCATGCGACAATATCGAATTGGTTTACTGCTAATCGCCTTGTTTTCACCAGCCATTTTTTTACTGGCCAGTACAGGACATTATGGTTTAATTTTTATCGCACTGTTGCTGTATGGCATATTAAATAGCGTGGTGTGCGGCCCAATGATGAAAATCCTTTACGATCAATTTCCACCTTCCGTTCGTTATTCAGGCATTTCTTTTGCCTGGAGTTTATCGGCAGCCATTTTTTCTGGAACAGCGCCCATGGTTGCCCAAGCGCTCACGATGCAATACGACTGGATGTTAGGCCCCAGTTTCTATATCTCATTCGCTGCCTTACTAACTTATGCCGCTTGTAAATTGCTAAGTCAAACTGAACCGTCGCGAGCAACCACATCCCCTTCATTTACTTTGAAGAGGTTGACAGACTAAAATGCTTAGTGTCACATTAGCTTATTGATCGCTCTGCAAAGGAGTTGCTTTGGTGTCAGTGTCGCCGCAAACAATCAATAAAATGATTGCCTTCCTGCCTCAGTTAGTCATTGCTGCGATCACTGTGATTATTTTCTGGCTTATCGCCAGAATTATTATTTCCATCATCCATCAATTTGCCAATAAAAGTTCCCCTGAAAGAAAACCTGTTTTTATGGTGTTAGCTACCTTTTCAAAGGTTGCTATTATTTCAGTCGGGATCATTACTGCTTTAGGATCAGTCGGGATCAATGTCAGCGCTTTAGTGGCCAGCCTTGGCTTAGGCGGTTTAGCCATTACTTTTGCCACCAAAGATGCCTTTACCAATATGCTTGCAGGCATGACGATTTTAGTGTATCAACCCTTTAAAATTGGCGAACACATTCAGGTCGAAGAATTAAAGGGAGAAGTCACTAAAGTTGATCTACGATATACTTATCTTAAAGAAGATGGAAAAGTGATACTAATACCAAATTCAAATTTACTAACCCACAACATTACAATTATGCGGTCGTGATATGATGCAAAAACAACACTATTTTAAAACTGTATTTGTCGTTTTATTTTCTCTTTCACTTTGCATGTCTGCTTTTGCTGGCAGCGGCGCTTTTGAAAAAAAGTTTAATGCCCTGGTCAAGCAGCATATTCCCAATTCTGCCATTGGGTTGATCATTCAAGATCCTAAAACCGGAAAAGTGGTTTTTGAAAAAAATGCTGAAGAAAATTTTTGCCCAGCCAGTAACACTAAATTATTTACTGCCAGCGCTGCATTAAAATTCTTTGGCCCTAACTTTCAATATCAAACCAGTTTACATGCTGATCTGAATAAAACCCAAAAGGGAAGCTTACACGATCATATTTACCTGGTTTTTCGAGGTGACCCATCATTAACCGTTGAAGATCTCGATGACTTATTTAAACATTTAAGAGAAAAAGGCGTCAAGGAAATTAACGGCAATGTCGTGGTCGATGACAGAGCTTTTGAAGAGCCCTTCTATGCGCCTGGTTGGACGTTGGATTCTTTAGCTTGGTATTATTCTGCCCCCATCACAGCAATTATTTTAAATGAAAACAAAGTACGTTATAAATTAGACAAAGCGAATGAATTAAATGAAATTATTCATGTTGCTCAAGCGGATGAAACGTTGCCCACTTTCCCGCTTAAAGCCCATGTGGCAGCAGTAACCACCGAAGAATCCGAAAAAAGTTGCCAATTTGATGTGTCGGTGAAAAATAATGAAATTTTAATGGGTGGCTGTTGGCCAATCGAAAAAACACCTACCACTATCGAGCTGGCTATTGATGATCCTAGAGCTTTAGCTAAAGCACAAATTCTAAAATCTTTAAAAGAGTACGAAATCAATTTAACGGGCGATATTATTTTTGCTCCTGCGGCAAGACAAATCCCAGTGGTCTCAGTGAAGCGTTCACCGCCGTTAAAAGATCTGCTATTTGAAGTGTTAGCAGAATCTAATAATATTTACGCCGAAAGTTTAACTAAAGCCTTAGGAATAGCCTATTTAGGGCGCGGCACCTTCCAAGCCGGGATCATCGGTATGCAAGAAGTGCTCAAAAGAGATTCCCATTTGGAATTCTCTCAAGCCAAATTTAGCGATGGTTCCGGGCAGTCCCGTTATAATTTAGTTTCGCCTTATCTTATCGCGCAGTTGTTGCAGCATATGTACCATGATCCCGACTTTGGCGTGTTTTATGACGCACTAAGCAAAGCCGGAGAAAGTGGCACACTGGCTGAGCGCTTGAAAGGGAAAGAAGTAAATGGATCTTTAATTGGCAAAACCGGTACTATCACTGGCGTTTCGGCCCTTTCAGGTTATTTTAAAGGTAAAGACGGTAAAGAATATTTATTCTCGATGCTGATCAATCAATCCACCAAAAACTCTTATGCAATTAGGGCATTTGAAGACAAGTTATGTCAGATGATGATGGATGAGTCGTGGGGCAAGAGTTGATACTAGAAGCTCAAAAATGTTCTTATGCGTTGATCCTGCGTTGCTAGTAACGTAGGGTGTGCACGCTTCCCCCGGCTTTCGCCGGGGCTAAAGGCGCACACCCTACATTTTAAAAAATCACATCTTCAAGTGCGAGCGGAGATTTAAATCATGCTCGAAACACCTTCTCCTCAGAATAATCAACGAAAAAGGCTTCTGCTAAGTTTTGCTGGCATTTTTATTTTAATTGCTGTGCTCTATTTAGGCTATTGGTTTTTTATTAGCCAATATGATGAAACAACGGACGATGCTTATGTAGGGGGGAATCCCGTTCAAATCATGTCACAAATCACCGGCCATGTTACCAAGATCATGGCCGATGAAACAGATTTAGTTAAAAAAGATGAGCCCCTAATAATATTGGATAAAGCGGATACGGAAATTGCTTTAAATACAGCCAAAGCACAGTTGGCACTCATTGTGCGTCAAGTCAGGCAATATTATGATAATGTTAACCAATATAAATCCAATGTCTTAGTCCAGCAAGATAATATGGAGAAAGCAAAAGAAGATTTTGATCGCCGTAAAGGTTTAGTGGTGAATAAGACGATTTCTGTAGAAGATCTCCGACACGCCAAACTTGCCTTAGATTCAGCAATAGATACTCTTAACCAGGCCAAACAACAACTTGCATCCACTTTGTCTTTAGTAGGCCATACTGATCTCTACCATCATCCTCAAGTGATACAAGCAACCATTCAATTACGCAATGCTTTTTTAAATTATTCACGAACTATCATCTATTCTCCTGTTACCGGTTATGTGGCAAAACGGCCTGTACAAGTAGGGCAGCAAATTGGTACCGATACAGTGTTAATGATTGTTGTGCCACTTGATCAGATTTGGGTGGCGGCCAATTTTAAAGAATCACAATTAAGCCACATCAGAATTGGTCAACCTGTTGTATTAGTGTCTGATGCCTATGGAAGCAGTGTCAAATATAAAGGGACGGTAGTAGGTTTAAGTCCGGGGCACAGGCAGTGCTTTTGATTTGCTTCCTCCACAAAACGCTACCGGCAATTGGATCAAAATTGTACAACGCTTACCTGTGAGAATTCTAATTGATGCCAAACAGCTTCGCGAAAAACCCTTACAAATAGGCTTATCCATGACAGCAACGGTGAATACCCATCATCGCGGTGGCGAAACCCTTCAATCTGAATCTATCAGAAAACCAGTTTATGCAGCAACACTAGAAGTAGATATGAAAAAGGCAGATCAACTTATCGATGAAATATTACATGCCAATGCCGAAAATTGTGCCGCACCCAGTCAATAAAGAGAGTGCACTATGCCTGCAATCAAAGGTCATCAATTAATATTACTTACCGTTGCGGTGTCACTTGGCATTTTCATGAACGTTTTAGACACCTCCATTGCTAATGTAGCCATACCCACCATTGCTGGAAATATGGGGGTTAGCGCTGATGAAGGAACTTGGATCATTACTTCCTTTACGGTTAGCTTGGCAATTGTGCTTCCTTTAACGGGTTGGTTGGCCAAACGCTTTGGCGAAGTGCGGTTATTTGTTTTTTCAACGGCATTATTTACCATTGCCTCTGTTTTATGCGGACTATCTACCAGTCTTGAGATGCTTGTATTCTTTCGAGTAATACAAGGAGCCGTGGCAGGCCCCATGATACCCTTGTCTCAAAGTTTGTTACTTGCAAACTACCCGGTAGATAAGAAAGGTCTTGCGACAGGATTATGGGCGATGGTCGCTGTTGCTGCACCGGTATTGGGCCCCATTTTGGGGGGGTATATTACCGATAGTTACTCATGGCCATGGATTTTTTATATCAATGTGCCAGTAGGTTTTTTTTCGGTGTATTTTACCTGGCATATTCTGCGTAATAGAGAAACCAAGATAGCCAAAACTCGCATCGATTTTACCGGTTTAATCTTATTAGCGGTTGGTATTGGTTGTTTGCAAGTCATGCTCGATAAAGGAAAAGATCTAGATTGGTTTAATTCGGTAACGATCTGTACACTCGGTGCAATTTCTGTTGTATCTTTATGTTTTTTGATTATATGGGAAATGACTGAAGACAATCCTATTATTGATCTCTCTTTGTTTAAAATAAGAAATTTTACGATTGGCACCATCGCCATCAGTATCGGTTACTTGGCATTTTTTGGCAGCGTTGTTATTTTGCCATTATGGCTACAAACGCAAATGAACTATACACCCACTTGGGCAGGACTGGCGACGGCGCCTCTGGGTATTATACCCATTCTGTTATCACCGATTGTTGGCCGAATATTAAATAAAGTAGATGCAAGACTCATTGTTAGCAATGGCTTTTTCTTTTTTGCCTTTTGTTCTTTTTGGCTAGCAAGTATGAATACTGATGTGACCGCAGGACACATCGCCTGGATACGCTTTATACAAGGTATCGGTGTTCCTTGCTTTTTTGTTCCTACCATCGCGATATTACTCTCTGGATTACCTGATGATAAAATTGCCAATGCAGCTGGACTATCTAATTTTTTAAGGATCCTTGCAGGTAGTTTTGGGACCTCTATTTATGTCACCTTGTGGGATCACCGAGAATCCATTCATCAAAGTAAACTAGCAGAAAGTTTACTATTAATCCAATCTTCGATGGTTGAAGCATTGAAAAAATTACACGCATTAGGGTTTTCAGTCGAAAAAAGCTATGCAGAAATTACGCAACAATTAATCAAACAATCTTATATGTTAGCAACCAATGACGTCTTTTGGATTTCTGGATTTATCTTTCTTAGTTTATTAATATTAATTTGGTTTGCCCGACCCCCGTTTATTGCCAAGGCTGGCGCCGTAGAATAATAGGAGATGGTAAAGACAATGATATATAAAAATATATTAGTAGCAATCGATGGGAGCAAAATCGCCAATATAGCCTTGCATGAAGCGCTCAAGTTTTGTAAAAAAGATCCCGTCGTAAACCTACGACTGCTTTATATACTTGATGCTGAATTTGCTAACTGGAGTATGCAGCCTATTTGTCCTAAAGATATTGTAGATTCTATGCGAGAATCTGGCTTAGAACTTTTAAAAGAAACCAAAGAGGCTGTCCTAGCAGCGGGTGTTAAAAATGTCGAAACGAAAATTATCGAACTTAAAACAAAAAAAACCAGAGTCGCGGATGAAATTCAAAAAGAAGCCCTCACCTGGCCAGCTGATTTAATTGTGCTGGGGACCCATGGCCGTCGAGGGTTTAGTGAGGTTGTGTTGGGTAGTGTTGCTATTGGTGTGGTGAAAATATCTACCAAGCCAGTACTTTTAGTTCGAGGGCATCATTGAAGTGTCATCCCTAAATCAACCACGGGAGAATCTAGCAACCTTCGCGGATCATCAAATGACATTTCAACAAACCCGCTTTTGCGGTAGAAATCAGTCGCATGGACGATAGCATGCAAAAAGAGCTTTCTTGCACCTTGTTGTGAAACCCACTCTATAATATATTTTAACAAGTGCTTACCGTGCCCTTGGTTTTGATGGAGCTTATCGATAGCAATAAATCTTAATATCGCTTGTTTTGCGGGTAAATAGGTAAATTCAATTCTTGCTGCACCAATGGCATTGTTACCTAATAGAAAAACAAAATAAAAGATATTTTCATCTAATTTTCGCCATTTGATTGGATCATAATTTTCCCCTACGGATGAAAATATTTCATTGGAGATAATTCTATCGTAGGCGTCAGATTCATTAGGCGAGAAAGCTTGTATGAATCGATATTGTGGTAACAAACCCTCTATTAATATCATTTCTTGAGAGGTGATATTTAAGTTTTTTTGATAAGTCATTTTTACCTACCGAGGTGATCCTAAATAAGATTTGACATCATTTAACGCGCCATAATGTACTATTGCATTAATACGATGGAACATATCATGATGAGTGATTATCTGTCAAGCACAAAAGATTATTAAACCTTTCCAGGCAAGACAATAGACCTCTAGCCACGGTAGTGGCCTAGGAAATTAGCCCCACGTGAAGGCCTCGAGCCGTTAGGCGAGTAGGCCGAAACGTGGGGTAAGAGAGCACCCACTCCACCACCAAGCTGCGGCAGCAGCGCAGGAAATCCTACGCTGCTGCCGCAGCTTGAGATTTTTTGTGTATTCCATCCCCACGTTTCGGCGCTAAGAAGCGCCTCACGAGGGGCTAAATCCCTAAGCCACTGCCGTGGCTATTGCCTCATGATGATTTTATTTTTTAGACTTTTTACTCACCGGTTTTTTAGGCTTTAGATCTTTAGATTTCTTTGACTTGACATCCTTACGCTGTGGCATATTTGCACTTGCTATCTTAATTGGCGTTTGTCTTAATCTTTTTTGTAGATCAAATAAAGGCGAATAAACTGGTGCTTTTCTTGGGTTTAAGGGGGGTGATTGATTCTGTCTTTTCCTTAAAGTAACATTAAGCTTGCGTAGTTCAGAGATTTTTAATGATAATGGTCCATCTTCCTGTTTTAATCTTTTTATTTTTTCTTCTAAATCAAGCTCTCTTTGCTTTTCACTTTGACGGTGAAGTGTTTGACTCTCGCGGTCTCTTTCACGTTTCTTTGCCTTCTTTTTGTTCAATTCTTCGGGTGCAGTAGATATTTCTGAGTTTAATGCTTGCTTCGTTTTTTCTGGCTGGTCTTTTTCTGACTGGTCTTTTTTTGATTGGTCCTTTTCTGGCTGCTCTTTTTCTGACTGATCCTTTTCCGTCTGGTCCTTTTCTGGCTGAGGTATTTCTAGCTGGGGTATTTCTAGCTGGAGTATTTCTAGCTGGGATATTTCTGGCTGGCGTTCAACACTACTATCGTTTGCGTCATCTTGAAATAGAAAATCAATCCCTAAGCGATCACTAAAAGGTTCTTTAAAATCATCTGGAGGCACTTCCTCAAAACAAAGCTCTGACCCAGCGTAAGTTGAAGGTAAGGCCTCATCTAAGCCAAATAATTCATCTATGGAAGGTTTCTTTTTTTCAACAAAAGGAAATTCTTCTTCAGTTTCCCACGCTTGAAACAGACTTGCATAAAAATCATCGGTATCTAACAAAAAGGGGCTCTGCTCGGACTGCATTGATCTCAATGGAAACTGCGTACACTCTGCAGGTAAATCTTCGGAAGGAAATGGTGAAACACTCTCAGGGATAGCACCGCTAGAAGAAGTCGTAGAATAGACATCAGCAGTATCCTCTGAGGGAATAGGCTGCTCTTCTGAGGGAATAGGCTGATCTTCTGAGGGAATAGGCTGCTCTTCTGAGGGAATAGGCTGATCTTCCAAAATTGATGACTCTTTGGTAAGGGCTTGCCTATACTCTTCTGAAAGCAAATAATTCGCCTCAGGGATGCAACAATTAAAATTTTGATTAAGCCAAATCTGAAAATTCATGAAATTTTTGACATGAACCCTATTGCCCACTTGGCTAAGCTCAAAATTCACTTCTTGCTTTTGTTTTTTTATTTTTTGTTTCATCACTTCAACAAAACGAGAAGCGATAAATTTTGTAATAAAATTTTCTTTCATAGAAAACGTTGACAAATAGGTATTATACAATGAATCGAATTTGAGGGTGGCTTTATCATTTGTCTCAAGAATCGCAGAAAGTGATTTAAACAAGCGATCCATTTTGATATTAAGATTCCATTCATTCACCATGAGAAACAATTGCAGTAATTCAAGGATATGCTTTTTATTTTTAAGCCGCTGCTTCTTAGCAGCAAAAGTTAAAAAGGGTTGATGCTCACCTAAGGATGGCTTATTAAAATAAGAGCTGACAATAGGTAAATTAGTGTAAAGATCTAAAAGCATTTGGTTAATTTTTGAATTAAAGCTAGCATTGCGGTATTGCTCGAAAAGGACTAATGTCGCTTTCTTGGCATTTAACTCGATAGAAGCAATAACATCCGTTAATTTTAAAACCCTTATTTCAGTGGGTTTACCTAAAGTGGTTAACATTTTTAATCGACGCTCTCTTCAAGGTTATTCATTTAGCTTTTTTGTGCTCCTTCACATCGTGGCATTTTTTTTCAAACTGATAAACGGGAAAGTACGCCCCTTCCCCTATCTGAAAAAGAGTTAAATAATGTGCAATTATGCATAAATAATATTGGAATATTGGTTTAAGCTGAAAAGTTAGGTTTATACCATGATATGAACAAACTGGCAATAGAAAAATCAAAAATCCGTAGGGCTTAAAGTGGATTGGCTATATGAATACGATGGAATCAGAAACGGCCCGCACGCTATAGTCACCCTCACTTTCATCAAGATCACCAATAGTGCGATTGATCACTTTGCCATTTACCCATAAAGTTGATGAGCCACCGCCATCTAAATTAAGCGCTGATCCACAACCCAATTGCTGCATGAGTGTGGCCAAAGAGGTGATGCTGAGCCCTTGTATCCCACCCAGTACGCCATAGTAGTTTTCAGCAACAACGATCACAATTTCACCATTTGCTTTAAGGCCGATAGCCGTACGAGCATGAGGTTTAACGTAAAAATCACTGGTTTTTGATAAAACATCTTTTACTATTTTGCCTTCTTCGATTAACAGCGGGATCCCTGAAACCATCGAGATATTCTGATCCATCCTGTTCTTGGGAAGATCTTTTGTTATTGTTAATTTGTTTTGATTTATAATCAAAAGGGATTGTATTTTTTTATTCAGATGATAGGGCTTACCCTTAATCACTAAAGTGCCACTAGGAATGCCGTCTCTATCACCACCCATTTCGAAAAATCCACCATTAATGGCAATTTGTGCTTGTTTTCGTTTTGCCATATCCGGGACCGTTTCGCGCCCTTTATTGCCATCATTTGCCTTAACCAATTCAATTTTATAATCGTTGGGATCAATAATCAGAATGTGGATGATTGAGTTATCAACCAATCGTTTTTCTAAACTAAACTGGGCGAAAACAATATTTGTTGAAAAAAATAATGCTAAAAAGAATATCGTTTTAAAGAAATTAATCATTTTACTTATCAACCAATTTTGGGATTAACAACTCATTTTTTAATCGCAGCTTCATGTAAGATCTATCGATGCTAGGAATTATACCATTTTTTGAGTGATAGGGTAGAAGTCCTCTTGGCAATGCTATCCCGCCTGTGCCATCTGTAGTGCAGAAAAGGCTAAATCAGCCGTCAGGCGCTCATAAGACCCACAGTTTGTCTGTTATATGTGACCATTCGACCAAAATAGGTGAATTTAGTAATAAACTTCTTGACTTTAAAGGTATAGCGTAATATTTTTTAATTTGGTTACTCTGGCTAATTTGACATATTTCATGTTTTTAATTCATCGCCCACATCTCAAGTCCATTCGAAAGGCCCCCTAAGGGGAGCATCTTATCTACACATTTTTTTAAAAATTAAGCTGAAATTCTAAATAATTTAATACCTTTAGGAGCATAAAATGTCTCGTCAAATTGGTTTTTGGCCTGTATTTGCCTTAGTTACTGGGAGTCAGATTGGTACTGGTGTGTTTATGTTACCAACAAGTTTGGCCCCGTTTGGTGTGTTAACTTTGCTGGGGTGGGGGATCTCGGGGCTAGGCGCGGTAATGCTCGCTTTAGTATTTTCTAAGCTTTGCTCACAATACCCACAAACCGGCGGACCACATGTATATGTAGAAAAAGCGTTTGGAGCAAGCGCTTCTTTGTTCACCGGATGGACTTATTGGGTTATTTCTTGGGTCAGTAGTACAGCAGTGATCTCTGCTAGCGTGAGTTATATGACGCCGCTAATTGGAGAGCACTCGCAGTTGGTTCATTTTGCTTTAGAAATATCACTGCTTCTAGTCATTACCATCATTAATTTAAGAGGGGTTAAGACGGCTGGTACCGCTGAATTCTTTTTAACGATGTTCAAAATTATTCCATTAGCACTAGTCCCTTTTTGTGCCTTATTTTTCTTTGATACCAAAAATTTTGCGCCGATCACGGCAAACTCAGCCGCTCAAATTGCACCGATGATTAGTCATGTAGTGCTCATTACTTTATGGGGATTTATTGGCTTGGAATCTGCAACTACGCCAGCAGGAATGATTGAAAATCCCACCAAAACCATCCCTCGCGCGGTAATTTTGGGAACACTGTTTGTAGCCACGCTTTACTTTTTTAATAGTTTTAGCATGATGGGAGCCCTGCCTGCACAAAAGCTCATGGCGTCAACTGCACCCTACGCCGATGTGACTCAGCAGATCTGGGGTGGTAATTGGCATCTTGGTATATCATTGATTGCTGCAATCGTTTGCATTGGTACCCTCAATGCCTGGGTATTATCTAGTGGTCAAATCGCGTTAGGTGTTGCCCAAGATGGCTTAATGCCTGCCTTTTTTGCCAAAAGGAATCGACATGGCGCACCCGTGAATGCGATATTAGTAAGTAGTGTTGGGATTGTGCCAATTTTATTTTTAACATTGGATGAGCATTTAGCAAAACAGATTAATATGATTATTGATTTTTCAGTGACCGCCTTTGTATTCGTTTATTTGCTTTGCTGTTTGTCATTTCTCAAATTGTTATATCAACAAAAACTAAATGCGCTAAAAAGAGAGTGGATATATGGATTAACCGCATTAAGTTTTTGTGGGTGGGTAATTGCATCAACCCCGCTTAAAACGCTTTTAATTGCAGGCTTATTTGTAGCGAGCGGCATTCCTATTTATTGGTTACAACGCCGTAAAAGGATGGTGTTTACGATGAAGGAAATACCTGTCGCTTAGTTAAAGGATGAGTGAATATGGTTTTGAGCGCCTGTGGACCCATGTGGGTAAACAGGCCTTGCAATCCAGGTTTTAATCAATTCGAATCAAAGACAATCGTCTTATTACCATTAACAATTATTTTATCTTCGGCATGGGCTTTCACGGCCCGTGCTAATACTTTTCTTTCAATTTCTTGCCCGAGTTCTCGCAAATTATCTGCACTTAAGCGATGAGTCACATGCACCACATCTTGAGCAATAATGGGGCCCATATCTAATTCTTGGGTGACATAATGCGCAGTGGCACCAATCAATTTGACACCCTTATCGTAAGCTTGCTGATAAGGATTTGCTCCCACAAACGCCGGCAAAAAAGAATGATGAATATTAATGATTTTATTCGGATAACGACTCACGAAATCTTCGGATAAGATCTGCATATAACGGGCTAAAATAATACCATCTACTTTCCCCTCGCACAGCGCCAATATTTTATTTTCTGCTTCTTTTTTAGTTTCTTGGGTGATAGGCACATAATGAAAAGGCACATTAAAATGGGCGGCAGCGTTGGCTAAATCGGGGTGATTAGAAATAATAAAAGGAATATTCAGTGGCAGTTCTTGCCGTGACCAACGCCATAAGATTTCTAATAAGGCGTGATCGTATTTAGACACAAAAATGGCAATTCTTTTAAATTGCGCAGCATAATGGAGCTGCCACTCCATTTTAAAAGGGTTTGCCACATCTTGTAAAAATCGCTGTTCTAGTTTTTTATCCGAAATATCCAGATGCGGGGTTTGAAAGGCGAGCCGCATAAACAACGTACCGCCTTCTGGATCAGACGAATGCTGATCCAAATCAGTGATGTTGGCACCATGATCTTTTAAAAAGGTAGAGACTGCAGCAATAATTCCGGGCCTATCTGGGCACGTAATGAGCAACCTGGCTACCGTCGCGAGATCATCATATTTCATTTAAACCCCATTTTGAAATTATGCTAAATTATTACGGGAGCACAGCAAAATCCCTCTGCGCTACGCGCGGTCTCCCTTTTTCAAAGGGAGACATTTTGTCGCTTCGCGACGGATCCTGGTGGGCGCGGCCCACATATTCTCTCCCTTTGAAAAAGCCAGCATCCCTACATTTCAGCTATGCTTAATTCTATAGTGTAATGTAAACCAAATAGGTGCCTCATGCCATTATTGCCCGTTACAGAGCCACTTGATGGAAATAAGCTTATTGCTACGATTTGCCATCTTTATCGAGTGAGCCTCTTAGCGGTGTTGCTACCCAGCGTCCTGTGTGCCGTGCTCTATCATCTTATTGTGGTTAGCAGCCACATTTTACCGCACTCCTGGCAGCAAAAACACCACAATGTTACCATGTTCTTAGTGGTGCTTTTAGTTCCTCTTTTGGCGATGATAATCTCAATCTTTGACAATGTCGCTAAGCAAAAAGAATACCACTTTACCGATTTGATTTTATTTGTTGGCCAACGTTTTATAAGCTTTATAGGCGCAATTTTTTCAATGCTGCTTTTCCCAGCCTTTATTTTAGGGATAGGCATTGTGATTTATTTTATCTTACTTAGATTGCGTGTGAATTATCCTTTCACTTTTGCTTGGATAATTTTCATTTGCATTTCGGTATTTGCCGCTTTTGTGCCAAAAGTTTTTGCGCTCCCTTTAGTCATCAGTGAAAAATATGATGCTAATAATGCCATCGATACCAGTGAATTATTGGTAAAAGGATATTATTTTAGAACCTTTTTTCACTCATTCTATGCTTTGTTATTAGTGTTGTTGTTAACCCAACTTCCCACAATAATAATTTATTATTTCCCACGGTTAGCAAAACCTGCTGGGTTAATGGAAGGGATCAGTATTGGTTTATTGGCCATTATCGGGCCGTGGTCTTTTGCATCCTTGATGACGCAACAATATGATTTGTTGATCCGGAAAAAAGATCTCTTAAACTCGACCCCGTTGAAAAAGAAAATAACAGCGCCAGTTCAAAAGCAAAAAATGGGTAATCAAAACGATACTAAAAAGGACGATAATAAAAAGAAAGTCAGCTTTTAACGGGTTTTCTTGGGTTTTTTGGTGGCAGCATGTCCTTTGAGTAATTCGGCTATTTCGTTAAGGCCAAACGCTTGAGCCATTTGATATTCTCGCCTTAAGTTTGTCCCCAATTCTTCTAATTCTTTGATGAGGTGCTTCATTTTATCATCGGCGGGTTCACGCATCATAATAAGCACGGTCAATTTTTGATGTAGGCTAAGTTCATTGGCAGGTGGATAAGAAGGATGTCCAGTGATTGTTCCATGACAACCAACCTTTTTGGCCAGTAATTCCAGCTCTTTTAAAAAAGGCTCTTTGTGATTGTTGCCATTGCTAATAAGTATTTCGGTCATAGAGTTATTCCTGATTAAATACATTGAGTATTTAGACTACCAAAAATAAGTTAACAAGTAAACTTTATTTGTTTTATATACACGAGATTTAACGCGTTTTAGAATTTTTTATTTTTCTCTTATTGAATAATGAAGTCAATCTTTTGCTGATGAACGGTCACTCTCAAACATCCCAATTATACCGTAATTGGAAATGCCCCGCATTGCCGATAAAGTGGCTTGCGATCTGTAATTCATATTTCAGCGCGCAACTCCAATTATCATTTGATATTGCATCTACGCCAAACCCAAGAAGATAACTGGTGTGCGCCGGGCTGATCCCCTGAGTCAAGAACGCACCGCCGCCACCGAGAAAATTCGTCACTACTTGTTCTGGCTCGGCTAACATATCGTATAGAATCATCGCCGAAAATTCCGGAACATACATAACGACTTCGCTGCCTTTTTTGGTAGCAACTCTAAAACCGCCACCCAATATAAATTGATTTAATCCTTCGTTTTTAACATTTAAATCTAAGCCACCGCCATTCCTTTCGCTATAAGCACTAACTTCAACACGGGTATAGCGTGCTCGCGCTAAAGGTGCGACCAATAAATTATCGTAGATAAATGCATATCCGAGATCTGCTTGCGCGCCATAGGTCACTCCAAGATAAGAAGCAATGGGAGAAACATGAACATCACCGATGTTAATATTACGACGGGATTGATAATTATTGGCGCATATAGCAAGCATAGTATCAAGATAAACCGATTCCATCGGCGTAAACCAACCATAAATGGTTCCCTGATAACTGATTAAATTAAGGATATTGTGATTTGATGTTTCCCCTTTGACGTGTGTATTGGTATAACTTGCAACAAGCCCCATCGCGGCAGTGCTGAGATCACCTGCATCAACCCCAATTGCAACGCCCCCTGCAGTGGCAACATAACCTTCAACTTGGTGACGTAGCGTTTGATTAAGCCCAACACCATATCCTTCAGCCCAGATTCCGATTTGTTTTTGGGGTTTACTTTGAAGATTCTCGTGCCAAAGCCCCCCACACAAAGCACAATAAATATCCCCTGAATTATAACCACCGGTGGTATCATCTCGGGTTAAACGATAGCTTTCTGATCCTAAAGCCGTTAAACCGCGTAAATCTTCTAACCGTCGTTGTACACTTCTAAAGGCAGCTTCGATGGGGATCCGCGAAGCCGCTGCTTGAGCATAATTTACCACGGGAGCTAAGCTGACAAGATCATTTTCTAGTTGTGATGGATTAGCTGCCAAATCCAACTGGCCTAATAATTTTCGTAAATCTGGATTGGTCGGCCCAGGTGGTATTGCCAAAAAATCTAATTCTTGCGCGACACCTACCGCTGCACTCGTGGTAGCAAATCCGAGAAAGCTATTTCGTAATGAAGTCACTTGCACACAGCTATCGCCACCACAAGGAACACCCCCTACACCACTTTTTATAAAATAAACAGTTTGCGAAGCAGGGGATCCGAGCGTTGAATTATCGGTGAGTGGCCCGGCTGCTTTTAAAACGTTAAATGTCCTTCCTGCTGGAATAAAGTTACCACCAATAAAGGGAGTCACGAAGCTACCAGGTAATAGTTTTGAGAAACCGGCGGTTTGAATGAGGCCAACCGTGCCATCGCCATTCACTTGCGGAGTATAAGTACCACTTTGAATATAGGTTTGTGTCTTTAGTACGCCCTGAGTAAAAATCATGATATTTCCAGAATTTACGGTTGGTCCGCCCATGTTGACCGTTTTCCCAGAACCAATTTGCAAGGTTCCAGCATTAGCAATATTTCCCGTTCCACTCACAGCAGCATTCGCTACCATCGTGGTTCCTGGATTGATCGTTAACGTGCCATTTAATACGGTAATAGGTTGAGCAGCGTTAAACGTGGTGCCAGCATTATTCACGGTAATATTCGGGATCCCGATAATTGTTCCTGCAGTAAATGTCCCATTCACATTTAAAGTGTCATTATTTCCCATTCCAGCTAATTTATTAAACGTGCCACCCGTAGCAATAATCGTATCGACACCCAGACCAGTTGTTAGTGTTTGTTGTAAAGTAGAGCCAGCTAGAAAAACCATATCGCCAGCATTACCTAATGTAACGTTTCCGATGACTGTTCCACCATTAAAATTCAAAATATTTGAATTAAATGAGCTTGCGGTGATGCTGCCAGCGATGGTGCCACCATTCATATTCAAGACGTTGCCACCTGCTGTTGCTAGCAACACATTTCCCGTAATGGTGCCTGCATTTTGCGTCACATTCACATTAATATTATTTCCGCCAAATTGCAGATCAATAGCATTTTGGCCTAGTACGGTATTGGTAATATTTCCGCTATTAACAATGCCCCCGACTAAACTAATTCCGGGCACTTCTGCTTTGATAACAGCAGGCCCACCCGATTGAATTAATCCACCCGCTGCATTATTGATTTGAGTAATACTTGCACCGAGATCAATTGCAGGCGTATTGACGCTTTGAATAATTCCTGAATTAAAAATAAATCCTGATGAAGGCAAGAAAACACCGATTGCCACGGGCCCAGCATTCACTGCTTGGATTGTGCCTTGATTGCTGATCTGAGTAAAAGTATTGGAAATATTAATTGCCGCACCGCCTCCAGCCGTACTCAATGTTTGGATCACACCGCCTGCATTATTCGTCAATGAGCCAAGAAACACCGTATCAATCCGGACCCCTGCACCCAAACTACCCAGATCTACAACTTGGATGATGCCACTGTTACTGATACTGCCAATCACAGGCACTAAACCAATGAGATCAATACCATCCCCTGGTACATTGCCAATCGGTGTTTGGATGATGCCAGCTGCCATATTGGTAATAGAATTAAAAGTGTTATTGATCGTGATAGAATCTTGGACACCAGGCCCAGGGGCGATTAATCCTGAATTGACTAAGGTAAGGCCGGCTCCCATGGTACTCGGTAAATTGGGCCCAATCGCTGGGGCAGCACCTGTTGAGGTAATGGTTCCACTATTTGTGACCAATGAATTGATCCCATTGGGTGTAATGATGATCCCACCTAATGTCCCTGAAATGATCCCGGTGTTGTTAACTGTTGCGGTGGTATTATCCACTAAAATAGCGCTTTTAATTGAATTAATGGCTGTGCCTGTCCCAATATTTACCGTAGCAAAGCCGGTGGCACCATTTTGAATGTTAACGCCATTTCCACCCGTTGGAATGGTGGTATAAAGCGCGGAGCCGGCTCCGTTAATTAAAGGAGGCACGACATTTCCAGTGATCAACGTAATCGTGGCGTTCGTCGTGGTTGCAGCGTCTACCAAGATGGCATCTTTACCATTATTATTTTGCGCCAACTGGCCCGAGGGAAAAACGATAATATTACCTGCCACGCTCGTGATAATATTCTGATTAACTTGTGGGGTCGTGATGGTGGTGTCAGCTAAGCTGGTTTGAGCCAAAAAGAGGGTTGAAGCTAAAACGGCTCGGGTAAGGCAAAGGTATTTGTTCATCAATGACACCCATCTTTCCATAAGGCATTAATTAGATACTACCATTGGGTGTGGCTCCGCCCAAAGCCTAAAACAAAAAAAACTTCTTTAACTAATAGCCGCGGTTGTGTCGGTAAGGGAACTCGCCTAAAATCGCAGAAGCTGTCTTTGTGTCACTACGTTCCTCTCAATGACGGATGGTGACAGCTTCAATAATAAGTGAGTTTCATCACATGCGACAATTTATTCTTTGCTTTAGCATTTGTTTGTTAATTCTCCTACTGAGCTGTAGTTCCACAAATCAAAATAATCTATTGCCTTCTTCGACACAACGAATTGTCGATCGTGCTGAAACAGCAGGTTTTAAAACAATAACGATCAATGCCCCGCCTTTTCATTTAACTTCATACGAAAAATCACCTCCCACACCAAATGCTTTAATGCGAGTTTATATTGAAGGGGATGGCAACAGCTGGCGCACAAAAACCCAATTATCAAACAATCCCACCCCTAAACATCCGCTTGCTTTAGAGTTGGCAATTTCAGATCCTCATCCTCAAGTAATTTATATTGCGCGTCCTTGTCAGTACACACCACTTACCTTAGAGCCTGCTTGCGATCCCAAATATTGGTCGAGTCATCGTTATGCTGCTGAGGTGATCCATGCTTACAACACTGCGCTCGATCATCTTAAAGAAAAAGCAAAGAATACTAACTTTATTTTGATTGGATTTTCTGGCGGAGCAAGTGTGGCAGCCTTGTTAGC
>JBIOEB010000022.1:0-23567 GCA_044445585.1 Candidatus Berkiellales bacterium | reverse complement strand
TCCCTGTACTCGACCTTTTCCTCATCCCTGATCAGGACGTCCCTCACAAAAATAAAGGGAGCCTCTTTGCTTCTATCCAAGTACCGAGGTTCACTTTTTTCGAGCTTAGTTGGATTTTATATAACAAATTTTTTGCTGCCACCATTTGAATGGAGCGGAAATCATCGTCATTGTGCTTATTACAGCTGTCGAGTTCAGAGCTGGATCCCGGATATTAAGTCACTCTAAGCTCACAAGTTCGCTAAGAGTGACTAAATTCCGGGAAGACAAAAAACATTTTCCCGGAATCTCGAATCAGTACGGGATAAGTTTATCGATACCTTGCTCGTGAGGCGATTAGATTTTACTTAAAGAACGCTGTAATGATCTTTCTTCCCGGAATTTAGCGACACTTAGTGAGCAAGCGAGCGTTAGTGTCGCTTAATATCCGGGATCCAGCTCTGAACTCGACAGCTGTAATAAGCACACAGATTTTTTCTACCTAATGACGGCTTCTGTTCGCAATGCTCCCCGCAAAATTTTTCGTATATTCATCAAATAAGATCCAACTCAGCTCGAAAAAAGTGAACCTCGGTACTTGGATAGAAGCAAAGAGGCTCCCTTTATTTTTGTGAGGGACGTCCTGATCAGGGATGAGGAAAAGGTCGAGTACAGGGACGTACGTTCCCGAACAAAAAAAAGGGACCTCTTTGCCAACTGATCAACTGCCTTCTTTTCTTATCCTTCTCTTTCTTATCCTTCTCTTTCTTATCCTTCTCTTTCTTATCCTCCTCTTTTCCCTCTCTGTTCCTCCTCTTTTCCCTCTCTGTTCCTTCTCTGTTCCCTTAGTTCCTTCTCTTTTTCTTCTCTTTGATCACAGCTTCCGATGCACCCCGACCTCAATCGGCGCTACTTTTGGTAAGTGTACTTCAGGTCCTGCTACCTCTTGTCCCTTTGCAACACTCGCCACCCATGCTTTTCTCCTCTTCATTGCCTCAATGACTTGCGGATCTGCTTTTTCGGAAATAGGAATAAAATAGCCGTTGTTATATTTACCGTATACCTCTTTTAAATATTCTGATAAAAATTTTGAAAAGTTTTCTTTAGTGGTTTCTAAAGATGTATGAATAGGGAAATAAATGCACGCATGGTTAGAATCATGGAACCAAATGCCATCTGGAGTTTGTACTATTCCTAAAGCATGGCCGTTCCCATTTGGGCTTGAAATACCAATAATTAAAGACTCAGGGCGACACTGAGATAAAGCAGAAAATACGGCTTGACTAAATTTGTCATCTAAAGAGTGGCTTGCGCTAAACTTTGGATCTCTTCGAAATTTATCTTTGTCTTGTTCATCAAAGTGTTGAAAGGTTTTTTCATTGAGTAATAGATTATTCACTTGAGAAGAAAAAGTTGCTTTTTTGGCTTCGCTAGCTTTGGTGTAAAGGTTTAAATTGTCGATCATAACATAATCTTCTAAGTGTTGTTCGCGCAATAAATTCATATGCACAACCCAATCTTTCGTAAAGCCATAACATAAACCACTCGAAGAACCTAATGAGATCATTGTACTTTGAGATAATCCACCAATAACCATACCACCATGTTTTACTGCCATTTTTTTGATGTAACAGTGGTAATCAAAAGCAAGTGGCGCCACAACGGCTCCAATATAGTGACTATCCATTTTTGCGATATCACTTTTTAACCCCTGGAGTTCTCCTTCGAGGCGATCAATTTCTGCTTGATTAATCTTTTTATGTTCTTGATCAAGCGCGCCAAACTTTTCTTTTAATTCCTGATTTAATTTTTGCTTCTCACGCAGATATTTTTCTCTTCTCACATCCGCCGCAAGGTTGAAAAAAGAAACCATAGCCCTTACTGGTTTGAATAGAGTATCAAATGGATTTTTAGCGGGAGGTTTTGCTTCTTTTTTCTTTGTGCTTATTTTATATCTCTTCGCAAGGGCATTTAATTTTCTGGCGTGTTCGAGTTCAGCCTCGTTTCGTTTGCCAATTAATTTAATATTGATTTCGTCTAAATGGTGTCTTAATGAAACGGCTTGATGCCTTTTTTGAATAATCTGACATTCATGTAGAATACCAAGCAGCCAAGGGGTAAATTCTTTGACATCGCCGGCATGGATTTCATTAAACGTTTCAATTTTGGCTATGATACTGTCAATGATCGCGATGTTACCCTCCTGATACTGGTTCACTTCGACGCGCAGTTTTTTTAACAAAACCTGCAGATCTGCTTCAAATCCTTCAAATGTAACAAGAGGTCTAAATTGCTGCAATCGATAATGGATAAGCCACGCTACTTCTTTAATCGTGACAGGGTGAACAAGAAAAGTGCTTGTTGGGATCATTTTTTCAATAGTTTTACTTGCTGTACTAAAGGGTTCTGATATTTCGGGGGGCAGGTTCTTGCTGAGAAAATCAATATTTTGCTTTATTTTTTCTAAGAGTACGCGACAGTGCTGAATTTTTTCATCAAGGCTAATGGTGGTTGATTCTAGTGGACGGTAAAAAGCTTTTAATCCATGATATTGTCGCATCATGGTTTTAATGCAATGTAAATAGATTGGATTGGAACCGAAGTTTTGTTGCAAAAATGGAATAAATTTGACAAACATTCTTTCTAACATTTCAAGGTTACTTTCAATATTTTTTAATTCTTTAGGTGTATATCCTTCTAATTGTTCGGTTTCAAACATGTTACTAACACCTCTTATTTCTTTATATCATTTTAAAAGAGTGTGCTCAATTTAAGCTGCTTTTGAGTACTGATCTTCAAGCCAAGCTTTGTGCCACGCCGACCAACTATTTACCCACATGTGCGAAAGATATCGTGTTGAAGTAAATGCCGTTGCAGCAGCGTCTTGTAAGGGATTTTTCCAATGCATTTTAAGATAACGAAATAAAGTGTTGGGTTCCGAAGTTATTTTCAGGCAATGAAATAGAAAATAACTATCTTCAACAAGCGTTTTTTGTAGTGCCCATTGTTGATAAGAAGCCCAATCCCATAAACCCATCAAGAAATTTCTCTGTGCATCATACCAGCCACTTACAAAATGCTGACTGATTTGCCAGGGTTGCGACATGAAGTTTTTTAAAAAAAACTGATACGGATCATAAGGATCACATTCCACCGGAAAGGGCAAAGGATGCATTTCAGGACTTTGTGTTATGGATGGTGTACCTAAATCATCTTCTGAAGCCATTCGTTTTCCTTAAACCAAAGGGTGTTTCATTAAAGTGTAAGCAAATTATTCTGATATTTCTTGAGTGTCAAAAAAAGGAAATAACATCAGTAAGCCCTGCAGCAATCCTTAATGTAATACTATTTATGCTGAAAAACGTAATACATTTATTTTTTTTAAATCTGCGATTAATGTATTGACACGCTTTTTTCGTCCTGTAAAAATGCTCCTCACGAAGCGCTTCGTAAATGTATTTGTATTAACTTTTGTATTAGGAGCGTAAATCAATGAAGCAGTATTTTTCGAAATTAGACTTAATTTCTAGTGATAATTTAATTCATGTCAGTGGTGGCATTGAGATTAAGGATCCGATGGTTAAAAAGGATGAACAAAGATTTGTAGTAGAAGCTGAATCGGTTGGTGGAGGCCAAACTCAAGTGACGGCTAAACTCCATCTTACACCTTCAACGATATTTCAACCGTCGATTATTGTAGATACCAGTGGTCGAACCAGGGCCTATGGAGCGGGGTTTGTTTATCGGTTTTAGGCGGTTTAAATTCGGGCGGACATGGAGGTTCGCAATTATGGGGGCTGCTGTGTGTGGCTATTAGCAAGTGGTCATAACGATAGCCCCCATATTTTGCCTATCGGATTAATAACAATAATTCTTTAATGCTTTTGGTAAGATATTTAAGAAAGATAATATCGAAAGATAATATCCAAGAAAGATATTTAGACTAGAACTTAAGCAATCGCAGGGTTTGTATTTAAAGCTTGCAGACATGTTTGGCGGTATTCAAGAAAACTGCCGCTTAAGGTATAACCTTGCAGTTGTCCTTTTGTATCATAAAAAAGGGCTTTAAAATCTTGCGCATTTTGATCGATCTGCCATTCGCCTTTAATATCTTTTGGCACGGGATAAGTAATGATTGGGTAAGCGTCGACCTTTAAAGTAATAGGAGTAGAAGGCAACATAACGGGTGTAGGATTACCGCATAATGTTTGAGCAAGGGCTTTGGAACAAAGTAGAATGGGGGAAATATATTGTCGACAGATCCCTTTAATTTCTGCACAATCGCCTAAGGCAAAAATAGCAGAATGATTCGTTTGTAAATAATCATTAACGACAATGCCATTGCGAACATTTATTTTTGCTTGATGTGCTAAGGCAATATTAGGTTGTAAGCCGATGGCCGATAATACCGCATCGGCTGTTAAAGAGTTACCATTAGAAAGGTGTAAATGGTGTTGATGATTATTATGGTGTTGATGATGATTGTTGTTTATGACTTCTTTTAATAAGGCTTGAGTGTGCCAAATTACCCCTTTACGCATCAAAGCTTGTTGTAATGCTTGACCAATGGGTGCAGGGACAAGTCCAAGCAAAGGATAAGGATCAGGTGTCACCACCGTAATTTGGATCCCACTTGCTAATAAATCATGGGCAAACTCGCAACCTACTAGGCCACTGCCAATAATGATCAATTTTTCCCACTGCTTTAATTGCGTAATGAAGTGATCATAATCCTGCAAACTGTTGATTCGATAATGATGGTGAATATCATCAAATATTGTCAGCGGTTTTGGGGATGCCCCATTGGCAAATACCAATTTGCTAAAATGAAGCTCGTGTGTACCCGTGGGTGAGTGAAAGGTAATGCTTTGACGAGCAGTATCAATAGCAGTTACTGTTGTATGAGCATAAATTTTGGCCTCTAATTGACTTTCCATTTTCTCCTTGCTGGTGATAATTAATTCTTGGGGAGATTTGGCTTGATTAAGCGCAGTGGAAAGTTGAGGTTTGGAATAAAAGTGGCCCGCATCTTGTGTAATCAGCACTAAATTTTGCGTTTTATCGATTTTACGTAATTCTTTGGCAAGGCTATAACCTGCAAGTCCGGTTCCAATAATGACGATAGGTGAGTCTGAATGTTGTGTCATAGAGTTACTAACGTATTACCTTGAATTTGGGTATTTGTGATAGACTGCAATCAGTTATCTGCTTAGCCTTTATTTCCACAAATGGCATATTATCACAACCAAAGGTGTTGCCAAAATGTTAGATTTAAATAGTGTGCCCTCACCTAGGCGTCCCCCAAATGTTAGATTTAACTAGCTTCAAAAACAATTTCAAAAACCAAAAGTGGTTTCATTATCTTTGCCTGATGCGACTTCATCGGCCAGTCGGAATTTGGTTGCTACTTTGGCCAACACTCATGGCCCTTTGGATAGCAGGAGCAGGGTCACCTTCTTGGCGATTGGTTTTGGTGTTTACTTTAGGCACTATTGTGATGCGCTCAGCAGGTTGTGTCATCAATGATTTTGCTGATCGTAAAATTGATGGCTTCGTTCAAAGAACAAAATTAAGACCCTTAGTGATCAATACGGTCACTCCACGTGAGGCAATCTTTCTGTTTATATTCTTATTAGTGCTCTCATTTTGGTTGTTAGGCATGACCAATAAAATGACGATGTTATTATCATTGATCGCAGTGTTGCTTGCCACCAGTTATCCTTTTATGAAACGCTACACTTATTTTCCACAAGTGGTTTTAGGGGCTGCTTATGGTTGGGCTATACCCATGGCATTTGCAGCGCAGAGTGAAAAATTGCCATTGATATGTTGGCTATTATTTGGTGCTTCTTTGTTATGGACCGTCGCTTACGATACGCAATATGCCATGGTTGATAGAGAAGATGATAAAAAAATAGGGATCAAATCAACAGCTATTTTATTTGGCAAATATGCCAATGCGATGATTGCTTTACTTGAAGTGCTGGCGCTGGCCTTGCTCATTAAAATGGGGCAAATTGCCGATTTAGGAGTAGCCTTTTATCTCAGCTTAGCAATAGTAACTGTGCTAGGCTTTTATCAACAATGGTTGACCCGAAATAGTGAGCCATCGGCATGTTTTCGAGCATTCTTAAACAACCAATGGATAGGTGCCTTGTTATTCGTAGGAGTGTTATTAGGATATTAGGAACGTAATCAAGCACATATATTCATCACACTTCAAGATGTGAAGCATCATTGAAGTGTTCATTACGCGATGGGGGTTCCCTAAGGGGGAGAATCGCGATTCTCCCCCTTAGGTGCAAGCGCGGATTCATTCCGCGCGCAGCATACAAACCTAGGGCACAGAAATGAAAGATAAATTACCATCTAAAGAATTTTTGTTAAAAATCGCCCAAGTTGACGTCAAAGAAGTTTTTGCTGAACTCAATTCCAGCCCCAGTGGATTAACCCCAGAAGAAGTAGAAAATCGTTTAGATACCTATGGTAAAAACCAGGTTGCTCGTGAACAAAGAGTGACATGGTATTATTTATTGTTAAGTAATTTTAAAAATCCTTTTATTATTGTTTTGATAATTATTGGAGCTGTTTCCTATATCACCGGTGATATCAGAGCCACCATTGTGGTGTCAATGATGGTGATTTTAAGTGTGTTAATGCGATTTATTCAAGAATATCGCTCTTCGCGTGCAGCCGAAGCGTTGCGCGAAATGGTATTAACCAAGGCAACGGTAAAGCGCAATCGAGATTTTGTTGATGAAGAAGGCAAATTAATAGCACTTAAAACAAAAGCCGAAATTCCATTCGAAGAAATTGTGCCGGGGGACATTATTTACCTTTCCGCAGGTGACATGATCCCAGCCGATGTTCGTTTGATCCGCTCTAAAGATCTTTTTATTAGTCAATCGGCCTTAACCGGCGAGTCGATGCCAGTTGAAAAATACGACACCCTTGCTGGCGTGGTGGAAAAATCAACGTTGTTAAATCTGCAGGCGAGTCAACATCCCATGGAACAAAGCAATTTGGCTTTTATGGGAACAAGCGTTGTCAGCGGAACAGGTAAAGCCATTGTCATTACTACCGGAAACAAAACCTATTTTGGATCTTTAGCCAAAAGCATTGTTGGCCATCGCAAATTAACCAGCTTTGATAAAGGAATTAATAGCGTTACTTGGTTATTGATCCGATTCATCCTGGTGATGATCCCAATTATTTTTGCGATGAATGGTTTATTAAAAGGAGATTGGCAAGATGCTTTTTTATTTGCGATCGCTGTTGCAGTAGGATTAACCCCTGAAATGTTACCAATGGTGGTGACAGCCAATCTTGCTAAAGGCGCGCTAGCGATGTCGAGCCACAAAGTGATTGTAAAGCGGCTTAATTCTATCCAAAATTTAGGCGCCATGGATATTTTGTGTACCGATAAAACTGGCACCTTAACCCAAGATCGCATTATTTTAGAAAAATACCTTGATCCCCACGGCGACGAAAGCGCACAAGTATTAGAATATGGCTTTTTGAATAGTTACTACCAATCCGGGCTTAAAAATATGTTGGATAAAGCTATTCTCAATCATGCTCAGGTTGATCGGCAATTAAAGCATGATGAAAGCTTTAAAAAGGTGGATGAGATCCCATTTGATTTTGTCCGAAGGCGCATGTCAGTGGTGTTGAATAAAGATCCTGGCGAGCATTTGTTAATTTGTAAAGGGGCTGTCGAAGAATTACTAAACATTTGCAGCCAAGTTGAAATAGATAATAATATCATTTCATTAGATGAAACTTATCGCCAAATGATTACTTCGTTGGCAAGCAATCTTAATCAAGATGGTTTTCGTGTGATTGCTGTGGCGTACAAAATATTGCCGCTCACCGAAAAAACCTATACCGTCTCTGATGAACATAATTTGATTATGGCTGGGGTAATGGCTTTTTTAGATCCCCCTAAAGAAACTGCACGTGAAGCCATCGAAACCCTTAAAAGCCATGGTGTGACAGTAAAAATATTAACCGGTGATAATGATATTGTCACGCAAAGGGTGTGCCAAGAAGTCGGCGTGCCATTTGAAAAAATAATATTGGGGGATGAAATTGCAAACATGTCAGATGAGGCGTTGGCACTCGCGTTGAGTGACACCCATATCTTTGCCAAACTCACGCCTTTACAAAAATCTCGTATTATTCGAACCTTGCAGAAAAAAGGCCATACCGTTGGCTTTTTAGGGGATGGGATCAATGATGCCGCTGCGTTATATGAAGCGGATGTGGGTATTTCAGTAGATTCCGCTACTGATATTGCACGTGAATCAGCCGATATTATTTTATTAGAAAAGAGTTTATTGGTATTAGGCGAAGGTGTTTTAAAGGGAAGAGAAGTTTACGGCAATATTATTAAATATATCAAAATGACGGCCAGCTCTAATTTCGGGAATGTGTTTAGCGTGTTGATTGCCAGCGCCTTTTTACCTTTTTTACCCATGCTGCCATTACAATTGTTAATTCAAAATCTTTTTTATGATATTTCACAGCTGGCCTTACCTTGGGATAAAATGGATAAGGATTTTCTGATCAAACCCCGTAAATGGGAACCCACCGGCATTGCGCGCTTTATGGTTTTTATTGGGCCTATCAGTTCTATTTTCGACGTCACCACCTTTTTATTATTGTGGTTTTTTTATGAAGCAAATTCTCCGCTTCATCAAACATTTTTTCAAAGCGGATGGTTTGTGGAAGGGTTATTATCGCAAACATTAGTCGTGCACATGATCCGTACTCAAAAAATTCCCTTTATTCAAAGCACCGCTGCTGCTCCTTTGTTAATCATGACCGCAGTCATTATGTTATTAGGCCTTTATTTGCCTTATTCCCTCTTTGCCTCTGATCTGCATTTAGTACAATTGCCAGCCAGTTACTTTTTTTGGTTGTTCATCACGTTGCTTTCGTATTGCGCGTTGATTCAAGTGATTAAGATTTGGTATATCAAAAAATTTAAGAGTTGGTTGTAGCTGACGATAAACACCCATTCAAAGTTTTTGCTAAATTGGTTAAGGTGTTCTGGTAATTATCGGGGCCTTTAGGAATACGTGCGCCTAAGGGATCCAACTCTGCTACCTGGACATTTATTGTTTTAAGACTATTCAGAATGGTAGTGTCATTAAATTCGGTTTCCCGAAAAACACATTTTACGTGATTGCTTGCAATCAACTGCCTGATAATGCTTAAACCATGCGCGCTCAGTGGCAGATGAGGATTGATAATCATGGTTCCTACGCCATTGAGATGAAATTCCTTTTCAAAATATTGATAACCATCGTGGTAAACTAAAAAAGGTTCTTTTTGTATGGGAGTCAGCAATGCTTTTAATGATATTTCAAGAGAATTAATGTTATCTTTCTCGTTCTTGGCATTCTTTAAATAAACATTGGCGTGAGTGGGGTCCACTTTCGCCAAATAATTTGCAATATATTCCACCATCACTTTAGCATTTTGTGTCGACAGCCAAAAATGTGGATCAAGATCTAAATGATCTTCATGGTGTTCATGCTCTTCACTTTCATGAGGATCTTGCCACGCGCGTCCTTGACGTCGTGGCAGTAATTGTAACTGTGGAATATCTTGCAGTGTCATGATACCAAAGGTGGGGTGAAGTTGGGTTAAGGGCTTTATCATAAAGGTTTCAAGTGAAGGGCCGATCCAAATCACTAGATCAGCTTGTTGCAATTCTTTAAAAGAAGAAGGTTTTAATTGAAAGGTGTGTGGTGAGGCGCCATCGGGTAAAAGTAAGTGCGGCTCGCCCACTCCCACCATCACGCTTGCGACCAAAGAATGGATGGGTTTTAATGTCACCACGACTTTGGGTGCTGCTAAAGCATACTTGCTAAAAGACAAAGCGACTAAAAAGAGTGCAAATGGCCATTTTTTGATCCATTGTAAAAACATAAATTCCCCATAGGCGTTAAGTGGTGTCAATGTTAAAATTTATCACATTATTAAACTTCGTGTAAAAGTTATGAGCCCAACCTTACCAGATCCGCCTTCATCTCAATCACTGATCCAAGTCGATTCGGTTTCTCTTTTTGATGGCAAACGCTGCATTTTGGATAGTGTGAGTCTAACTTTGTCTGCTGGTCAAATTGTTTCGGTGATTGGTCCAAACGGTGCTGGTAAAACGACGTTGATCAAGATAGTGGTCGGTTTAACCAAACCGTCTAAGGGGCGTGTAACTTCTCCTCCTAATCTGCGGATTGGCTATATGCCACAAAAATTACAGATTGATCCTACTTTTCCCATTACCGTAGAGCGATTTTTACAATTGGGGCAAGCAACATCATTGGATCACGTTTTAGCAGAAGTCGGAGTGTTACACGTTTTGCATCATCCCTTACATGCTATTTCAGGTGGTGAATTACAACGGGTGCTGTTAGCAAGGGCATTGTTGCGTCAACCTGAATTGCTCGTCTTAGATGAGCCTGCACAAGGTGTCGATTTACTTGGTCAGGGTGAATTATATGATCTGATCGGAAAAATTCGTGATCGTCACGGCTGTGCGATTTTGTTGGTATCGCATGATTTGAGTGTGGTGATGGCGCAAACTGATGTAGTCGTTTGTTTGAATCAACATGTATGTTGTTCTGGCCACCCGGAAAAAGTAAGCCGTGATCCGGCATTTACTGCGCTGTTTGGGCCAGTAGCAGGAAATTTAGCGTTTTATACCCACCATCACGATCATCAGCATGACATTGCTGGCCATGTGCCGCATAAAAAGGATCATCATCATGATTGATTCGGCCCTGTTTGATCTTCGTTATTTATTATGGCCATTTATTGGCGGAATAGGGGTTGCTTTAGTCGCTGGGCCATTAGGCGCATTGATGGTTTGGCGCCGGCTGGCATATTTTGGCGATACCTTGTCACATTCGGGCTTATTAGGAGTCACTTTAGCGTTGGCGTTACATATTAATGTGACCGTTGGAGTTTGCTTCATTGCCATCTTGGTGGCGTTATTTTTATTAAATTTACAACAGCGCATGGTGCTGGCAAGCGATACTTTATTGGGCTTGTTGTCGCATACCATGTTGGCTTTAGGTTTATTAACTTTAGCTTTGGTCAAAGAAATCCAAGTCGATGTCTTGGGATTTTTGTACGGGGATATTTTGGCCATTAGCCAAAAAGACGTGTTAATCGTTTATTTGGGTGGGGCGGTTGTTTTGGTCTGTTTGGCATTGCTTTGGCAATCTTTACTGCGGATCACCGTTCATAGTGAACTTGCACAGGTAGAAGGCGTCAATGTTCGCCAAGTTCAAGCAGGATATTTATTGTTATTAGCCATTGTGGTTGCTATCGCCCTTAAAATTGTTGGGGTGTTGTTGATCACTGCTTTACTGATTATACCTGCTGCCGCCGCACGCTTTTGGGCGAAGAGCCCTGAGCAAATGGCGGGCTTAGCGAGCGTGATTGGCATGATCTCTGTTTTCATTGGTATGCTGGCTTCTCATGTTTGGGATATTCCAACGGGTCCGGCCATTGTTGTTGTGAGCGCGTGTATTTTCACCTTATCTTTTTTGTCCAAAATATAGTCGATTGACTTCGCTTGTCGCAAAAATTTTCGCAATTATTCCAAAAAATCTTTACTTTTCGAAATAGACGCTATATGTTCAAGTTTCGACCTTTTAATTTAGGGGTTTGTCAAGCGCTTTTATCTGATAATTCGTTGATAAAAGTAAAATGAGAGGAGTAAGAAAAATGCTAGGTATATTCGGTTCGGTAACGAAGACAGTTAAAAATTTCTGGAATAATAACCTTTGGGATAAACCGCAGGATGCACCGCCCTTTGTGCGTTATTATCCCCCTTCTGGTTATGCTCCTTTAGCACGTGTCGATGAGAAAGGAAAAGAAACATTCGTTGGATCTTTTATGCCAGAGAGATTTATTTTGGCCAAAGCCAAACAACTTCCCTGTCAAATTGAATTGGCAAACTGGCGCCACACACACCCAGAATTAGAAGCAATGCTCGGTGCTGGTGAAGCTTTCGAGATGTTGCAACGTGAAAGACCCGATCTTGCCGAAGCGAATTTTCATCCTGATGGCACACCAAAATCAACGTTTGAAGTGTCATTGATCCCCTTTGAGAACCTTTCGGGTGTTCAATGGTATGCTTCTAAAGATCATCGATATCTTCATGAGCATCAACTACCTTTACCGCCTTTTGTGTCAAAATACCGATTCGAAGATTATTTACCATTTGACAAAGATCTTTTTGTGATATTAAAAAATGATCAACAAAATGATGAAAAGAAAAGCAAAAGAAAGAAAAAATCAAATGATGTCAGATTAAAATTAATGCGTTTTCCCGATGGATGTTCGTTGAATGTCAGAAACGAATCTGAGGTGATGACAACCCGAGAAAAGAGACTCCATTACGTGGCACGCAAGTTCGCTTTGTTAAAAACTATTTCCGAGGCTTGTGCCGGAGCGGTAGTGGTAGCGGCATTAATGGGATCTCCTATCATAGGCGGAATATTAGGGTTTACGCTGTATTACTACGCTAAAAAAACCTCGAATGATTTTGGTCAGTTTGATGTTGCTGAAGTGATCCATCGTTATTTTGGTGTTTTAACCTCTAAAAAGCTTGGCTGGAAAGGTAAATTTGATTGGCGAAGCGCATTAAATATGACCTTGGCTGTGGCAGCAGCGTCGCTGATGGTGTTCTTTGCAGCACCAGAAGCTTTTGCTTCTGTGATGGCGTGGTCATTGTGGTCAGGGTTGTCTGGTTTAGGAGTGCCAGGGCTTGCAGTTGCAGCAACGCAGTCTGCAATGGCTACGTTTTTTGCTGGAGCAACTACCGCAGCAGTCTACGTCAATCTATTCTCAATACTCTTTTTCTGGGGATTGACTGGTTTTGATAATCGCATACAAATTTGCAAGAAAGGGGTGGAACGATTACCTGAAGTTTCGCTCGAACCTATCGATAGATTCACTTATATGAAAGAGTATAAAGTTCGTAAAACCGAGGATCTTTCTCCAGAAGATCGTCAAGCGCTGTTAGAAATGATGGATGCGAATGCACAAGAGGAACTTCGATTTTGGAACACGCATAGGTTAGCTGCTGTTGAGGAGAAGAATTCATCAACGGAAGTCCCTCCTCCAAAACCAGCAGCGAGTGCGAGCGCTGAAGAAGAGGATGCTCCTCTTCCCGAAGCAGTTGATGACGAAGCACCCATCGCAAGAAGAAGATCCACTAGACGAGCTTCTGCTGCTCGAGCTTGATTAAGATAATGATATTGATAACGGCGCTTTAGGCGCCGTTTTTTTTAGGTTTTTCCATCTGGGCAAACTGATGCGCTACCTCTTTAAAATCATTGGCAACGGCATGCGGCTTATCATTCTTAGTAAAAATAGCGGCCAATTTTCCTTCGGGATTGATTAAAAAAATCGTACCGCTGTGCTCAATATGATCAAGCACCGGATCTTTTTCACCATTTTCGGCAATATGGGCCCCAAGCGCTTTGGCTAATTTTAAAATATTCTCTTGTTTGCCGGTGACGCCTTTAAAAGCCGTGCCATTAAATTGGGGTTGCTGAAAATGTTGTTTAAGTTGTGGAGCCGTATCTTCTTTTGGATTAATGGTGACAAAAATAAATTGAATATCAGGATTTTTAAGGCGCTGCGCAATTTGATGCATCGAAATTAAAGTCGCAGGGCAAAGGCTTGGACAAGAAGTGTAACCAAAGGTAAGAAAACTCCAATGATTTTTAAGTGAGTGGTGCGTGAAATCATTGCCTTGCATATCGGTTAAGGTAAAAGGCGGGAGTTTGTACGTTTGGGAAATCATCGTGCCGGCGCTTAAGGGGCGTGTGGAAAATTCTTGAGCTTCTTCGCTGGGTGGTTGGTGTTCGCGCCAAATCCCAATACCTAAAGCGAGCATAATAATTAAAACAATAAAAACGCCATTTTTTTTCATAAAAAACTCTAATGATACAACAAAAAATAAGGCAAATAGTGATCGATCAGCAATCCAATAAATAGCGCCATCAAGTAAACAATAGAATAAGCAAAGGTGTTGAGCGCAACCTTTGGATCAGTCGAGCGATATAATTTGATCCCGTAAAATAAAAATCCAAGCCCCAATCCTAAAGCAGTCACAAGATAAGTCACCCCGCAAGAAGAAATTAAATAGGGAAATAGGGTCGAGAGTATTAGTAAAACAATATAAAGTAAAATACAGACTTTAGTGAAATGAATGCCATGGGTGACAGGTAACATCGGAAGTTTTGCTTTGGCATAGTCGGCTTCACGATAAATGGCCAATGCCCAAAAATGCGGCGGTGTCCAGGTAAAAATAATTAACACCAATAATAATCCTAAAGGATCAATTTGCCCGGTGACGGCAGTCCAGCCCAATAAAGGGGGCGCAGCACCCGCTGCCCCACCAATCACAATATTTTGTGGCGTCATGCGTTTTAGAAAAACCGTATAAATTAAGGCATAACCGATCAAACTAAACAGCGTTAACCATGCCGTTATTAGATTCACGAAAAAAATAAGCACACACAGGCCAATACTGCCTAAGGTTAAGGCAAAACGCATCCCTTGAAGGGGGCTGACTCGACCACTCGCAATGGGTCGACTTGCAGTGCGGCGCATATGAATATCAATGTGCCGTTCAACCAGATGATTGATCACCGCACCCGCAGACGCACAACAACCAATGCCTATGGTGCCAAATAGTAACGCTTGCCAAGGGAATACATCGGGTGGAGATGCTAATAACATGCCAACCCAAGTCGTGATCAACATTAAGCCAACAACGCGGGGTTTGCATAGTTCCCAGTAATCACGCCAATGGATAGGAAAAATCCGAACTAATTTAGACACGAGGACTCCTTGCGCTTTGATAAAGCGTAAAATTAAGGGCCACTAAACTGAGCAAAAGTAACGCGGCAACCGCGTTATGGGCGACAGCAATGGTTGCCGGCAGAAAGAAAAGCACATTAGATATTCCTAAGCCTATTTGTAGGATCAATAAACCGATCAAAACAAAACTCAAGCGGTGTAGCGTGTTCTTTGCTGGAGCAGGTATTTTTTTTGCTTGCTGCCATAAAGCAACCGCTAAGGTGGACACCAGAAATAATATCAACAGTGCGCCTAAACGATGCATCATATGGACGGTAGTCTTTCCGATGGCATCCATATTGCCGATTAAATTAAACGCTTGAATAAAATTTAATTCCGGGAACCATACCCCTTGACAGGTTGGGAATTCCCCACAAATTAAAGCTGCAGTGTTAGCACTGGTCCAACCACCGAGAGCAATTTGTATCAATACCACGAAAAGCGTTAAAAGCCCCAATCGCAATACATTCGGTGAAGGAAAAAAACGAGTGAGTTTGTTTGAAGTAAGATAAAGCCAAGCTAGCCATAACAGCGCCAGCGTACAAAATCCGCCAAGCAAATGGCCTACGACCACTAACGGCAGCAGACGCAAGGTTACTGTCCACATTCCTAAAAGACCTTGAAATAGAACAAGGAGCACCAGTGTAGGCCCTAACCAGCGAGGAAGCGGGAGCGTGCGACGTTTAAGATGCGCAATCGCTGCGAACAAGATAATAAAAAATCCTAAGCTTTCGGCAAAATAACGATGCGTCATTTCCGTTTGTGCTTTTTTGACTTCCACCGGGAGTGCTGGAAAATCTGTATTGGCTTTGGCAATGGCTTGTGAAGTATTAGGCGCAAGAAATTGCCCGTAACAGCCTGGCCAATCCGGGCAGCCAAGGCCTGCATCTGTGAGACGCGTGTACGCGCCGAGCATAATGACACTTAGCGCGAGCGCAATGGTTAATACGGATAAACGTAGCAGCCAAGCCATGGCAGATTATCCTATTTTAGAAACTTTTAACAGACGTTTTAAATCGCTCAAAATGGCATTAGCTTCACTCTCGGCTGAATAATGCATCATGACATTGCCGTGGGGATCTACAATATAAATCTCGCCAACCATTTCTCGATCAATTGGATTGCTAATGGGTTTAAATAAATGGTTAAATTCTACCTGATCCATTTTAGCCCGTCGCATATCAGGGTAGAACTCGTTAAGGAATTGCTCACACACATTCACCGCACAATCAGGATGCGGAATAAATAATCGATCGACACGTTCGGTATTTTTGCCTAAAGCCAAACGTACTTGTCGTAAGTTATATAAAGTATTTTCACATTCTTGATAGCATTTATCTGGCCCGACATAAACCAGCCACCATTTGCCTTTTAGTATCGCGCCGGTAAAACTTTCTTTTTTGCTAAGATCGAAAAAATTGCTGCTACTAATATTAGGAGGGGATGAAATTAAATCGCCTTCGTTTGATAAGCGCAGTTGTTGGTGGTTCCCTTTGTGATAGAGCATCCAAGCAAAAATGATAGGGCCAAGAATAATGATGATTAGCAGGAATAAAATTAATTTGCTGTGTTTAGATTGAGCGGGCACAGATTTCATCTAGCACCTCCTTTTCCCGATCTAAAAAAATAAAAGAGATAAAGTATTAATAACGTGAAAGCCAATCCAAACCATTGTACCGCATAACCCTGGTGTCGCTTTGGATTTAGCCACTCAACCGGCGCTTCTTGAGGCGCAAAGACATAAGGCGAGGATGCGTTTAACATAACTAACATGGGGTATACCTCCTTGCCTAACCGTTTGCTCAGTAATTCAATATCGAGCTGTTGCATGCGTAATGGCCATTGATTGCTTTCAATCATGTCCTTTATAAAGCGGTTACGATACGCAAAATCCAAATAACCTTCAATGGTTACTTGCCCTCGAGTGACAGACGGTTGTGGAAGGCTATTTCTCGAGTGCCCCAACGGGATCCAACCGCGGTTTATTAAGATCACGGTATTGTCGTCAAGCACTGCGGGAACATAGACATAATATCCCACACGACCCTTATGGATTTTGTTATCTATCAAAATCGTATTTTGGTTCAAAAATTCAGTGGTTATGCGAATGGGTAAATAACGTAAGTTCGGCAGAGCTTTTGGGTGAGAAACTAAAAATTCATTTGAAACAGGGGGAAGTTGCTCGTTGTGTTGCCATTGATTGATCTGTGCTTGTTTTTCTTGGGATCGAGAAAGTTGCCAAAACCCTAATCGGCAAAGTAAAGTGATCATACCAAAAACCATGAGTGTGATAATAAGTTTACTTTTGGCCATGACTATACCAGTTGGACTTGAAAAATAGGTGTGCATCCGTCATTGCGAGGAGTCTTCGACGAAGCAATCCAGTCTTTTCAAGATATTTCTGGATTGCTTCGCTAAGCGCTCGCAATGACGGAACGCCTAATTTCAAAGCGGAAGCAGTATATAAGACACTTGAAGAGAGTTTAGCGATGGATTGGATTTTTAAAGATTTCATTTTTGTGTTGATGATTGGCATTGTGATTGCTTTGGGATCAGGTTTATATTTTATGCTCTTTGGTAAGAGAGGATCTGAAAGTACCGCAAAAGCTTTAACGGCACGTATTGGGTTATCCTTAGTGTTATTCACAATGTTATTTATCGCTTTTGCCATGGGGTGGATTAAACCCCATGGCTTATATCCTATAGCCAATAAACAAAAACAAATAGAAACAGCCACACCACATCCACAAAATGCCAATACCACGCCACCGCCTCGAAACCAAAATGATGTTCCCGATTAAAATGCCCTTTGATGCAACGGATCAATATCACAATCAGCATGATAGAACCAATCGTCACGTGTGCTCCGTGAAAACCCGTTAGCATAAAGAAAGTGGTACCATAAATCCCAGACCCTAGCGTGAGTTCATAATGATCATAAGCCAACCAATACTCATAGGCCTGGAAGCCTAAGAAGGTAAGCCCTAGTCCGATAGTTAAAAACAACCCAATGATGAGTTTTGTGCGCATATTTTTAATGAGCGCCCAATGTGCAATGGTAACGGTGACACCACTCGACAGCAAAATTAAAGTGTTTAATGCGGGGATCCCCCAAGCGTCCATGGCTTCTTTTGGACCCGAAAATGCTTTGGGATCAGGATTATTCAATAATGGCCAAACCGCTTTAAAATTTGGCCAGAGTATATGAGAGACGCCTTTGTCGCCTTCGCCTGCCAACCACGGCACTGCCAAATGGCGAGCATAAAACAATGCGCCAAAAAAAGCGGCAAAAAACATCACTTCAGAAAAAATAAACCACGCCATGCCCCAACGAAACGAACGATCTACTTGTTTGTTATAAAAGGACTGATGGCTTTCGTGGATCACATCCCGAAACCAACCAAACATCGTATAGATGATGCAGAGTGCGCCAAAGAAGAAAAGGTAATGGCCAAGCAGATGTCCATGTAACAAATTGGCAAACCCGACCATGATGCAACCCAAACCAATGGAGCCCGTAATTGGCCAATGACTGGGGTGTGGCACGTAATAATGATCCTGATATTGAGTTACTTCTGCCATGGGCAACCTCCCTTTCCCTAGTGCTGTGTCACGTCAAATAAGGTATACGCTAATGTGAGTGTATGAATATGTTTTGGTATTTCTGGATCTACTGTAAACACCAAAGACATTTCTTTTCCTTCGAGCGATTGAAGGGGCTGTTTAATAAAACAAAAACACTCGACTTTTTTTAAATAACGCGCAGCCAACCCGGGCGTAACGCTAGGAATGGCTTGAACGACCAACGGCTTTTGCGTTAAATTTTCAACATAATAAGAAGTTTTAATATATTCACCAGGATGGATCGTATATTTTTTAACCTTAGGGTGAAATATTCCTGGTAACGACTCATTTAAAGTGGCTAACAGCTCAACGGTAATGGTACGAGTGGGATCTACATTCGTCACCATCGCCGAAATCTGGTTGTCAACTTTACCGTTTAAACCAGTGGCTTTACAAATGACATTGTAAAGTGGCACTAACGCAAAGCAAAAAGCAAACATGCCAACCACAATGATGAGCATGATCACTAATTGTTTTTTGATTTTTGCGTTGTTTGCTGCTGTGGTCATTTATTTCACAATGGGTGGCGTGGTAAAACTGTGATAGGGCGGAGGCGAGGAAAGCGTCCATTCCAAACCTTGAGGATCTTCCCATACTTTGCCAGTGGCTTTTTGACCACCACGGATAGTTTTAATAACAATATAAAGAAAAAGTATTTGACTTGCGCCAAAAACAAAACCTCCGATGCTAGCAATGAGATTAAAATCTGCAAATTGTAAAGCGTAATCGGGGATCCGCCGTGGCATCCCCGCTAAACCCAGGAAATGCATTGGGAAAAAGAGAACATTGACTGAAACAAAAGAAAGCCAAAAATGCGTTTTGCCAAGGACTTCGCTATACATATGGCCGGTCCATTTAGGCAGCCAATAGTAGGCTGCAGCGAAAATGGAAAAAATGGCGCCGGTCACAAGCACATAATGGAAATGGGCGACCACGAAATAAGTATCTTGATATTGAAAATCGGCAGGAACAATCGCTAACATTAATCCAGAAAATCCACCGCACGTAAAAAGAAAAATAAACGCCAAGGCAAATAACATGGGGGTCTCAAAACTGAGCGAACCCTTGAACATGGTTGCGACCCAGTTAAATACTTTTACGCCAGTCGGAACAGCAATCAACATGGTTGCATACATAAAAAAGAGCTGGGCGCCTAAAGGCAAACCCGTTGTAAACATGTGATGCGCCCAAACGATATACGAAAGAAAAGCAATCGCCGACGTAGCGTAAACCATCGAGGGGTAGCCAAATAGGTGTTTTCTTGAAAAAGTCGGCAAGACTTGCGAGATAATGCCAAATGCCGGCAAAATCATAATGTACACCTCAGGGTGTCCAAAAAACCAAAAAACATGTTGAAACAACACGGGATCACCACCGCCAGCCGCATTAAAAAAGCTGGTGCCAAAATGGCGATCAAATAACATCATGGTAACTGCGCCAGCAAGCACGGGCATGACTGCAATGAGTAAAAATGCGGTAATCAGCCAAGTCCAACAAAAAATAGGCATTTTCATGAGTGTCATCCCGGGTGCCCGGAGATTTAATATTGTTGCAATGACATTAATGGCACCTAAAATAGATGACATCCCCATCATGTGAATAGAAAAAATAAAAAAATCTGTCGAAGGGGGGCCATATTGTGTCGACAGCGGGGCGTAAAAAGTCCAACCAAAGTTGGGGGCAGATCCACTCACAAATAACGTGCTGATCAAAATTGAAAAAGCCACCGGCAAAATCCAAAAACTCCAGTTATTTAACCGTGGCAAGGCCATATCAGGCGCACCAATCATCATCGGGATCATCCAATTGGCTAAACCCACAAAGGCTGGCATCACTGCACCAAAAACCATAATTAATCCGTGCAAGGTGGTGAGCTGATTAAAAAATTCCGGGTTCACCAATTGTTCGCCAGGTTTAAAAAGCTCGGCGCGGATCAACATGGCAAGTGATCCGGCAAATAAAAACATAATAAAGCTAAACCATAAATAAAGCGTGCCAATGTCCTTATGGTTGGTGGTAAATACCCAACGCAATAAACCTTTAGCAGGGCCATGATCATGATCGTGATCATGGCTATGGTCTTGACCGTGAACTTGATCTGTTTGTGTAAAAGATGTTGAACTCATTGTTTCCCCTTCCCTAAGACCATCGCTAAGGATTTTTATGTTCTTCACGAATTTTTTTAACATCACTGGGCTGAATCACGTCACCCGTTTTATTTCCCCAAGCATTACGTTCGTAAGTTGCAATCGCTGCAATGTCAAAATCACTTTTTTGATCGCCAAAGGCGGGCATCGCTTTTTTGCCGAACAAGATTTGTTTAATCTGTTCTACTTTATGCTCAGGCTTGGTCACAATCTGGCTCCCATCCAAAGCTGGGAAGGTAGGGGGTAACCCTTTACCATTGGCTTGGTGACACATTGCGCAGACGGTATTGTATTCCTTCTCACCGTGCGCCATGAGCTCTTCTTTTGTCCATACTTTATTTGCTTCGCCGCCAGCTTTGGTTTTTTCTGCTTTTTGTGCCGCGACCCAGGCTTGATAATCTTCTACCGACTTAGCTTCGACAACAATTGGCATGTAGCCATGTTTGGTTCCACATAATTCGGCGCATTGGCCACGATAAGTCCCAGTTTTACTCGGCGAAATTTTGGTCCAAACTTCGTTGATAAATCCAGGGATAGCATCTCTTTTAACCCCTAACTCTGGTACCCACCAAGCATGGATCACATCTTTACCCGTAATCAAGAAGCGGATTTTTTTGCCTACTGGCACCACCAATGGTTTATCTACTTCTAATAAATAATGCTGATTTTTAGGCGATTGGTTTTTGATTTCACTTTCAGGTGTAGAAAGGTAACTAAAAAAATTAATATCTTCGTCTAGATAATCATAATGCCAATACCAACGATGGCCCGTGACTTTGATGGTCAGCTCAGCTTCACTCGTATCATCCAGATCGATTAACGTTTTGGTAGCAGGAACAGCCATCGCAATGAGAATAATAAACGGAATAATTGTCCAAATAATTTCAACGATGGTACTTTCGTGGAATTCAGCAGCTTTGTGACCGATCGATTTACGATGTCGAATGATGGCGTAAAGCATTAAACCATACACCAGGATCCCAATCGCAACGCAAACCCAAAGAATAATCATATGCAGATGATGAATTTCTTCACTCACCGTGGAAACGCCGGGACTCATATTGAGCGTATAAGCGGCTAAACAAGGATTGCTAAAAAGGAAAAGCGATAAGGTAATTATAAAAGGCGAGAACCCAGGCCATCGTAAGCGCATTCCATATACTCCATTATAATTTTGCCTTCTAGGACATTCTTTTTTTCCTAGAGTGATGGTTAGTATTATGCATAGTTTTGAACTGGACATACTACCTTGCTTTTATTCAGATAGGAATAGCTAAAAGACACGAATAAGAAGGCATGATAGGTAACTTATCGTGACGAATTCACTCAGGATTAATGATACTTATTCTCAAATCAAAGGTGTTTTGGCAAAGCAAAACCTTGTTGGGTAATAACAAGCCATCTAACTGATAAATTCTTTACTTTTTATATGATTTGGGTATACTGCTTACACTTTCCAATCACGATGATAAAGCCACATGAAAGCTGAGTTAGAACTTTACCGAGAGCACCTTCGCCAATTTTTAGTTGGGCTTGCCAAAGGTGTAAGTCGCAATCAGTTAGATGATTGGCGTCGGAAAATTCCAGGTACAGTTATTTCCTTTCCGGCGATGGAAGTTCAGGGGTTGTTTGAAGCTTTCCGTGATGATCATAAGAAAAATCAGAGCATCCGCGGAAAAGGTCAAACCGCTTTTTGGCTGATGCGTCTTTTAACCGGGTTTGAAATTCCCCCAGAAAATACATTTCAATACCAGATCTCAACCCTTAATGATGCGCTCAACCGGCCGTGGATAATGCTGGGTCGCCCGCGCGATAGAAATATTATTATTGCTGGAAATGATGTTACCACTCAGGTTAAGGCCCTCGTCAAAGTATCGCTCTTGCTTTTTTTAGTGGAAAATGTTGCTGACATCGAACAATTTAAGCGTGATTATAAAAAGGAAGTAACGGATCAATATAAAATACTTGAACAGTTCAACGCTTTTTGGTTGAGAAATCAAATTGATCAACTCAAAGAAATAGTACAACATTGTCCAATTATAGACAGCGAAGAAAGTGAAGAAAGTGAAGAAAGTGAGGAAAGTGAGGAATATGAAAGTAGGGAAAGTCAGGAATATGAAAGTGAAGAAAGCGAAGAAAGCGTAAATAGATTTATCTTGCCGCATCAATCTTTTCCTGTTTGGGAGAGCGAAGAAAGCCAATCCAGGATGGAAAGTGAGGAAGATGAAGAAGATGAGGAAAGCGAAGAAAGCAAAGAAAGCGAAGAAAGCCAAGAAAGTATAACGATTGAACAAGCTCCCGCTGTTAGGCGAACGGAAAATGTTGTCCGCTCTAGAAGTTTTTACCTAGTTATGCTTGCGTCTGCTGAAGAACGTCGAAGAATTGCTCCCTCTTACCGTTCTCTCCTAGAAGACGTTGCTCTAATAGTTTTTCAAATTGTTGTTTGGCCTTTTAAGAGTTTAGTTTCGTTTTATGAAAGTTTTGTAAAACCTCGATCCACAGAATTAGATTCTGATCTTAATTTTAAAAAAAGAGTACATGCACTATTTAACCAAATTGCTGACTCCAAGCTTCATGAGTCACCCGTGGCTCGAGAAGCAGCTCAGAGAATATTTAAGGCTCAAATAAAAGATGAAATTGAAAATTATCTTTTTGGCATTACGGAGAATAGTCATCTTCGTAATCAAAAAGTTGCGTTGAAACTTGCTCTTCACGCTCTTTTAGAGGATTTCGTTCGACTTGAACCCCCACGTACTTTTGTGCCAATGTACCAGAACAACATTGACATTGAAGAAACTAACCGGCGTCTTAGGTTTCGTGCCTGGCGTGAAAAACCATGTCAGGAAGTGGATCGTATAATGGACGGTTATATTGCTAGTCGAAGGCTATCTATATAAATAATTATTTCTAGCAAAAATTTCAGAT
>JBIOEB010000021.1:0-23621 GCA_044445585.1 Candidatus Berkiellales bacterium | reverse complement strand
GCCCCAGGAGTGTACGCTTTGGTACACGACTGGGGTGAGAGAGCGCAGGCAACAAAGCATAAAAGTAAAGTGGGAAGAGTATGTACTCAATCCACTTTGCTTTTAGGCTAGGCGCCAAGCGAACGAAGCCCCAGGAGTGTACGCTTTGGTACACGACTGGGGTGAGCGAGCGCAGGCAACAAAGCATAAAAGTAAAGTGGGAAGAGTATCAGCTAACCCGCGGTTGAATGCTCACTAAAGGCAGTAAATTTTCTTGTTGAACTGATGCTGGAGTTATTGGGATCCTACGTTCCTTATATTTTTTATATCCATACAAAACACTGCCAACCGCTACCGCAGCACCTGCAGCAGGTAAAATCGCCGGAGCAATAACAGGCACTGCTACAGCTGCTGTTGCTTTAACCGCAGTGACAGCCATTGCTGTTGCTGGAACAATTGCTTTTGCAGACAAGAATTGAGCTCCCTTATAGGCAACATAGGAACCGCCTAATACTAATGGAACAGCCCATTTTTTATACCATGGCCTAGCTAAATCGCCACCCATGGGATTAGCTTGATTGACGGGCTGAAAACTTAGAGGCTGTTGTGCTATACCATGTGCAGCTTGAATATTCGAGATATTTGCAGCAATTTGTTGTTGTTGCTGTGCTGGTGTAGGAAAAACTTCCACCCTTTGTTGAACTTGCTGAATAACAGGCACAGCAAGGCTTGGATGTTTTACTGCAAATCGCGTGCTGATGGGATCATAAAGATCGCAACCCTTGAAATCTTCAAGCATTAATCCAGCAATGGTGTGAAAATCCATCCCTAATCTGGCAATAGGTTCAATCGGAACGTCGACATGTAGCAGAAAACTAGTTAACGGATTTTGATCTGCAGTTGCCCCTCTTAATGCTTGATAATTAAAGCTATCGAATGGATCCTCAGCACCTTGTGTTTTCAAATGATTACGGATCATTGCAATCGTTAACTCGCGATAATATCGCTGTTCAAACTCCTCGATAAATCGCCAATCCTCTTGCGATTTATAAAACAATAAGTCATCGGTCGTAAGAAGATTAAAATACTTTGGATCGGTAATCATTTTATAAATAAGAGAATTAAATGGCAATATTTCGTCTTCGGTACATTTTTTGGTGATGGTTCTCCATAATGCTCTAATTGTGTCCTGGCGATCAGGGTGATCAGGATAGGTAAATATAGGATTAACACTTTCAAGAGCCTCATTTAATTCTTTTATTTCATCTATCGTTAAGGGAGGATCTAATCCCTCTTCCAATTTGCGATAGATATTTCCCAACATGATCCCTGCCGTTCGAGCATCACAACTAAATGTACTCAAAAATGAATCGCTAAAATTTTCGCATTGTACGCTGACACGTGTTTTAAGTGGTGAATTAGTAAGCATAAACTGATTTCCTATCTTTATGGTTAAACACTTCCGCTTTAAGCGGCATTGACGACACTCCACCTGCAGCATTCAGATGTCCTGTCCGAAGTGCAGAAGGGATTAACGGTTGCTTTTGGGGTTGACGTTGTTTGTATTGATCTAATGCCCGTTTAGTCGCTATCCCAAATCGTGGGCATTGTTCTAAAAACCGAGCAAAATCATCATTCCAGGGTTGCTTGAAGATGGCTGAATTTTCAATAAAGGTTTGAATTTCAAACCCAGCATGAAGCGCCTCCTGAAATAAAGAAAGATCTCTTTTATCAAAAAGTTGTTCAGGATCATATTGTTTTGCAGGGAGATCACCCAGAAGCCAATTCAATCTTTTTGCGCTGATCTGAACTAAAATGCTCCTTTTTTCGTCTTTAGTGAGGAAGCGAGTAAGAACCAAAGCAAAGCTATGACTTCCATCATAATTCTCAAAATATTTTCGTGCTAAATTGTGGCGCTCATTCGGATCCACATTACCTTCGGCGCATCGACAAATATCAACGCCATCGAGTAGTCTATAGTACTTATTTAATTTTTGAGGATCCATTGTCATTAATTGTTCTGTTTGCTGAGGAAATTGTGACAATATTTGTTGAACCACCACTTCGGCAGCTGCAATGTCACTTTGATGACGGATCCGCCACGTTCTAAGTTGGTTTTTGTGCTGCTCTGATAAACAAGTTGCATTTTGGGCTGTGCTAGCATTTAAAGTATGGAATAAAAAGGTTCGAATTTGTTGTATGGCCCAATCCGTTTTATCAGAAGGAACGAGTTGGTCAATCAAAGTATGAAAACGATGCTCACCCATCGTAACCTTACCCTTTAAAAATCCATTCAGTTGTAGTGCAGCATCTCGTTGGGTGCTATTTGACGTGAAAGCTTTAAGAACTGGCTCCCAACCGGTCAAATAACGCTCATCAAAATGATATTCTCCCCAGGGTTCATGAAGATCAGATATTTCCACTCTCTTTAAATAAGGATGGTTATTTAGCTTGGAAAGCCATTTTTCAACAATATTGATACTACGAGTAAATAATTGCTCTGCCTGCGGATCACCATATTTTTCAACAAACGATCTTAATTTTTCAAGTTGGCTCTGCGGTAAAATAGGCGCACATTCAGAAGCTGTTGATTCCTCAAGTAATTCAATATCTTGTCCAACCCGAGAGGCGATGTGGCCTGCAAATTTCGCAGTCCTGCTTTTTAACTCTTTTGTTTTACCTTTAAGTCTATCTTGTAAGGCTTGAAGTTGCGTTTGCAACAAATGGGAAGATAAAAGTGTTTCAAGCAATGAAAAACGCTGAAGTTGTCCAAATGCTTTATCAATCCCCTGTAAACAATCTTCGACCATTTCTACCAGCTCTTCAATATCAAACCGTGTGATATCGACAACCACATGGCTGAGCCTGCTTGATAATAAAAATTGAATGCTTTCTAATAAAGCAAAAGTATCTAATATTTCCTGTTTCTTCCACGAAAGAATATAATCTTTCACGGTTCCACCGATCCCTTGGAGTAGTGGAAACCACAAGGGCGCCAAACCAATTGCAAAAAAAGCAAAGCCAGACAAAATGCCTGCTGTGGTTGAGCTAATAAAAGGCAGCCACTGTAGCATTTGATTGATATATAAATATGCTGTAAAACTTAAAACAAAATAGAACATCGTCAGCATTTTTTGAATAAGGTTTAACTCCCAAAATTCATTAAAAACCATTAAAATATTTTTCTGAATTTCTTTACCTATTCCCTGAAAAAAACTCTTAATTTTTGAGAATACGGTACTATTGAGAGCAGTGAGGATATATAAATCTTCTCCACTTCCTCCAAATTTCAGCAGATCAATCATGTTTTTTCGAAATTGATCGGCTTCGTCCAATTCCTTTTTCACTTCTTGTTGAGTCGTCAGTCTTTCATAACCTTTTTTAGGTATTGGATACAGCACTCTTTCATGTAACAATTTATCATCGAAATGATCTTTTAGATGAAAATAAATTCTCAGTCGCCTGTTATGATCAAGGGTTGCTGAATAAGGTTGGGTAACCACCAGGCGGGCAGACAGCCCTAAGCTGTTTACCTGCGCACAAAATGCTGCTAAAACATCATCGGTATTTGAAGGGGCATTTAAATACTGGTGGGCAGTCGAGCGATTCAATAGTCCTTGGAAAACCAGCATTTTTAATCGTTGTAATTTGTCGTTATTGATTAGTATTTGGCTTCTGACATGTTCAGGATGCTGTTGCATATCAAAATATTGATAGGCACGTTCTAAAGGAAGTAAATGACCTTCAAGAAGATGCAGAAGCTCTTTGGTAGTTAAATGTGCCAACGGACCCACTTCTTGCCAAAGCTTTTGAAGCGAAGTTACTTTTTCTTTTACTGCGCCACTACTATGGATTGTTAAATTAAGCCAAAATGAATCTGAATTTAACTGGGTGATTAACGGATTGGTTGGCGCTTTGCTATTAGCCTGCTCTTCGCAAACGATTTGCTGTATTGCTTGTGTATGCTTCTCAATCACATTTGAATTTAAGCTGGTAAATTGTAAGGTATAACTATTAAAAGTCCTTGGTAAGTTCAATACCGACGGTATATAACCTTGCATATCTTAATCTCCTTTTATGATACGACATATAGTTTCTATGTTCGGGAGGGCCACTGTGTCTACCCTGCCTCTATAGCTTTCTCAGAAAAATGTGGATAAATTTTTATTCAAAAACTTCAAAACTGTCTTCCCGGAATTTAGCGACACTTAGCGAGCTAGCGAGCGTTAGTGTCGTTTAATATCCGGGATCCAGAAATAATAAAATCATGATATAATTTCTTCATATATATCAAACCAATGAAGATCTGGATCCCGGATATCAAGTCACGCTAAGCTCACAAGTTCGCTAAGCGTGACTAGATTCCGGGAAGACAAATTCTTTTCTGCAAATTATCCAACATTATCTGTAGGCCTCTATAAACCCCTATTTCAATCCATTTTGCCTCTTAGCTTCTCTTCCTAGTTCCGCCAAACCAAAACCACCTGCCGCTAAAGCTACTGGGATCAATACCGGCGCAACGAGCGATGCCCCAGTTCCCAACACAGTGGCCGCACAAGCTGCTGAAACTCCCGCACTACAAGAAGCGACAATAGGAACAAAATAACCATTTCGCACAATTTGTGTTCCAAAATAAGTTAACGCAGCCAAACCCGAAGCAACAATATAATAGGTTGATTGCTGAGTAGGTAAATTAACGCTAATTTCTCCACCCATTGGGTTAGCGCGATCCACTAAACCATCCAATTCTACCGCAGCAAACTCTTTTGCATGTTTCTTTTTTAACCTCTTCAATAAAGGTGCTATTTTATCTTTTTGTTCTTGAGTATGCGGGTTAGTTTCTAAATTTGCTTTCCATCGAGTCGCAACAAAAGTAGCAATACTTGGGTGAAGTTTAACAAAAGCACTACTCATTTCGTAAAAGACATTACAACCGGTGAGATCTTTAAGCAGCATCTCAGCGATATTAGGATGAATTGTCGCTAGCTTAGTAAGCTCCTTTAAAGGAAGCGAAGGACACTGTTTCACAAAACCTGCAACATATATAGAATTTTGCAATGCATTCCCTATCCTGAAAAAAGCATAACTAAAATTTTCAGCAAACGGATCCTGCGCCCCAGTCAGCAGTAAATGATTCCGTATTAAAGCAATAAAAATATCGCGATACCATTTCTGATCTTTGTTTAACAATAACAATTCATTGCTAAGATGGTTAAAAAATTCAGCCGACATTAGCATGTGCGAAATTAAGCAATCCAATGACGCTTTGGTGTCTTCGGTAAAACCGTCTTTATCGATGGATGCTTGCCACATTTGCTGAATATGGATAGGTGCAAGTCTCCCACTTACAAATTCTAATGCTTCGCTTAATTGTGCAGTTTCATCTTCAGTTAAAGATGGATCAGAAATTTCCTTTAATCGATAAATACTCCCAAACATCGTGGCAGCGGTTTGCGGATCGGTTGCAACCGTTCTAAAAAAGTTAGCTTTAAACTCTTTACATTGCCTTCTAACACGTGACATTGATTGGTTTCCTACTATCAACAGCAAGTGCCTCTGGGGTAACTTCGGGTGCAACATCAGGTGCTGGCTCTGCGCGCGCACGTATTGCAGTAATTAGTTGTTCTGCTTGATGCAATGCCTGATATCGCGCTGATACTTGATCGGTTGAAAACCCGGCAGTTGGGCAAGCATTCAAGAATAAGGCAACGTTTCGTTGCCAGGGTTGGGTAAGTACCGGTGATGCTGCGACACAAGCTTGAAAATCAAATTCATCCGAGAGGGTATGATCATGAAGTAACATTCTATCCCGTTGATCAAAGGGATTTCGTGGATCAACCTCGTCTAAATGATCCATGATCCAATGTATGCGTTTTTGAGCAATTTGTGGTAAAAGCTCTTTAAGTTCATGCTTCGGTACAAACCGAGTCAGCAAATAAGCAATGCTATTTTCACCGCTATAATTTTCAAAATATTTTCTTACTAAATTTTGGCGCTCATCTAAGGATCGCATTTGGCCTGTTGCATAGCTATGAATATCTGCACCATCGAGTAACCGGTAATAGCGTTCAAGCTTTTTATTATCAATTCCTTTTAAATCGTCAAGTGTAGGGGTGCGCCTAAATATTTTCTTCATTGCTTTCTCGGCTTCCTCAATCTGCTCTTGATGATCAAGGCGCCATTGTTCAATTTTAAATTTGTCTTGCGTTGATAACAGGCAAGCATTTTGAGGTGCCCTTGCATGTAGCGTTTTAAATAAATAGGACCGAATTTTTTCAACAAATTGTGAACATTGTTCATCGGATGATAAGCTTAACTCGTACACAAGTTTATTCAACTGGAATTCGGTAAGTTGGAGTTTACCCAAAAAGAGTTGATTCAATTTAAGCGCAGCATTTCGTTGTTTGGGATCTTTAGTAAACGCTTCTAGAATAGGTTCCCAACCTTTGAGATATCTTTCATTTAAATCATATTCTCCCCAAGGCCCATCTAATTCAGCGTGAGCAATATTCTGCGACAAACGATTAGTCTCAAGCTGGGTCAACCATAATTCAGTCACATTGGTATTGTGCTCAAATAAGCGTTTCGTTTCATCTGAACCATACTTTTTAACAAAACGTTCTAGTTTTTCCATTTGTTGCTGAGGTAAAACGGGTGCGGGCTCATCTCCGGTATCTGACGGTTGTAATAACTGGATTTCTTCACCCACTCGTGCAGCGATATGTTGTGTCAACTTAAGCAAACGGGTCTGCACTTGTTGTTGTTTGAGTTCAAGCCTGGTTTGAATAGCAGCTATTTGACTCAGGATGGCTCCTTGGCATAAGAATCGTTCGCCAGGGGAAAACCGATTAAGCGCTTGTTGAGTTTTAGCGATCTGTTCGTTACACCGCTCGACTTCTTGTTCCAGTTCTTCAATATCAAATCGTGGAATATCGACCACCACTTGACTTAGCTTGTTAGAAATCAGAAATTGCGTTCTTTCGACTGTGACGATTGAATCTAATATTTCTTGCTTTTTCCAACAAACTAAATAATCACGGACTGTTTCGATTGTTTTTTCTAACCACTTAAATCCCAAGTACCATAGTGGGGCAATCCCAATGGTATAAAATAGCACATTAGTCACTGCCGCTAAGGTAGCTGTGCTCATCAGCAAAAAAGCAACGGGTTGTAAAAGTTGCACTATAAAAAAATAGGTAACAAAACTAAAAATAAAAAATAATATATATTGTAAACGCTGCAAATTAACTAACCAGGTGGATTGACTCAGACTGAGCAGTGTAGCATTTACCTTATCTTTTATTTTTTGTTGAACGCCGCGTGCGATGGATTTAAACAGTGACGAGGTAAAATGTTTCTGGCTGGTCAACGCAAATAAATTTTCGCCCGTGGATCCCATATTCAATTCATTTAACACTGTTTGTGTGAATTGATCCGCATCGTCTAATTCCGCTTGGATATTATCTTGTGAATATAAGGCTTCATGACCCACCCCAGGTAGGGATGACAGAATATCTCGTTGTAATGACCTTGCATTTCCCCCTGCATTTCTGAGAATAAAATAGCAGGTTAATCGTCTATCATCATTTAAAGTTGCCGAAAAAGGTTGAGGAATAGGTAATGGTTGTGCTAAAGCATCAACGTCATTAATTTGCTGGCAAATCGCGGCAACCATATCATCGACATTACGTGGCGCTTTTAAATGACGATAGGCTTGAGTTCGCGAATAAAGCCCTTCAAACACAAGATGTTTTAAACTTTGTAACCGTGCAAAATTATCCTGAACTTGAGAAACGATATTTTTTTGATGCTTTTCTTTCAGAAAATACTGATATCCCCTTTCTAAAGGTAAGATATGTTTTTCTAATAATTCTAGTAATTCCTTAGTATTAAGATGGGCTAATGGGCCAATTTTTTCCCACAACGTTTGAAGCTCTTGTGCTTTTGGTTGGTAGCCACTTGAACTATTTAAATTATCCCAAAATAAACTATCATTTAATTGTGCTAATAAAGGCGTGGAGTTTTGCTGACATATTCGCTGTATCGCCGTCGTATGATTCACGACGACTTCGGAATTAAAGCGTTTATATTTTAAACTAAAAAAATTGTAGGTCCATGGAGCATTTAGTTCATTAGGTAAAAATGTTTTCATGATAACCCCTTTTTTCAGAAATGTTCTTTTGCGTTCAACGCAAAAAGACTATTTCTGATGTTGCCTATTTTTTTGTCAACTTACTTTTTAAGCCGCAATAGCAAAACCCAAGTTTAAGAAGTTCTTCTTAAACTTGGGTGGGATTTTAAATGAATTACTCTAGATGAGCAATATTAGTTCGCTGGCTGAGAGCTGTCAGTAGATGGCTGAGATGAAGAACTCGATCCACTGGATTGTGAAGATGAGCTGCTGCCTTGAGCATTTGGATTTTGCTCGTGGCTTGAACTTTGGCTTGCAGACCCACTTTGACTTGTAGAAGCGTTTTGATCGGAAGATTGTGAACTGCTAGAAGAAGTTTGATCTTCTGCTGCGATCTGTGTGGAATGCTCACTGGGTTCATTGTAACTGCTATGGGCAGGCGCAGGCTGAGCAGGTTGTGAAGCAGCTCCACCACCCTGGGTGTGTTCAGCACCTTTTTTCTCTTCTTTGCCTTTACCAGATTCTTGATTGCATGCAACAAGAGCTAAGCACGCAACTGCAGCAATGAGTAATTTACTTTTCATTTTTTTGGTTCTCCCATGAGTTAAAAATTTGCATTATACATTTGTTAGAGATTTTAGGTAATACCATACCTGAGTCAACTCAGGAAGGGAACCCCCTATATCAAATTCCTCAATTAGTCTAAAGTAAAGACATATAATCTTTTTGCTTTTATGCTTTGTTCTCGCCTTAGTCATGCATAAGTTATACATTCCTGCGGCGAGACGGGACGGCACAGAGGCCGCCCCCTACAGCAAATGGGCTTGAGTATACTCAATAAACCTTACATAAGTAAGAAGGCATATCAGTGTACGATGCTTTAATTATCCTAAATGGCGAAATTCCTTCTCCCAAATATTGGCGACACTTTAAATATCGCACGTTAATTTGCACCGATGGTGCTGCTTTGCCTCTTAAAGAGATGGGGATCACCCCCAACATCATCATTGGTGACATGGATTCTATCTCTGATGGCACCCAGATTGCTACCGTCGAGACGCTAAAGAAAAAATTTCCTTCATCACAAATTTTTGAGTTTGCCGAACAAGATACTACCGATTTTGAAAAAGTGTTGCAGTTTGCTCAAGATAACCAACTTCACAATATTCTTTGCATGGGTGTTTTAGGTAAAGCCGCTGACCATAGTATCTACAACCTATGCTTGCTGTATCGCTTTAGCAAAAGTTTAAAATTACTTGTATTTCATCATTATGAAGAGCTCGGCCAATGGATATTTGTTCTTCCCGCAAAATGCCAAATACAAGCCCCTACCGAAAGCCACATTTCATTTTTCCCTTTACCTGAGGCAACTCTATTCACCCAGGGTTTGAAATGGGAATTAAATCGATCGATATTAAGCACGCTGGGACATACTTCAATGCGCAATAGAACGGTGCGTGAAAGCATTAATATTGAATGTTTAGGGGCTTGTCTTTGCTTTTTAACGTGTTCAACTACACCCATCATTCAAGAGTTATAAATACATGAACTCAAACGAAATTTTTCTGACCAACAGCCATTGCAAGCTGACAGACTAATTCTATATACTAGTAGTTGTTGAGCAGTTATGTTATAAGTAATCTAACATTCATTTTATGGTTTATAGCAACAGCAGAGGTAATATATGGCTCAAGTACCCACACCAGAAGCGCAAGTACAATTCGCACCATCGGACTTTAAAGAATACGAAGTACAGCTGAAGCTCCTTCGTGAACATGGACCCGCAGCATTGGCTGCAAGGCTGCAAAATTTAGCTAAACAACAAGGGCAAACCAGAAAAGTTGATAAAAACGAAGCAGCAGAAATTTTCGGGATAATGGTAAGTGAACGTTTAGATACTGCTTACACCAAAGATTTATCTGCAGCACAAATTCGAATTGAACAAGAACAAACTCCACGCGGTGATAATAGACCACAATTAACAAATCAAAATCTGGGTGTGCGTGTTCAACAACAACAGCAACAATATAAAAATCCCCCTTGGATGAGTAAAATGGATCTTGCTGCTGATCCTAAGTTTCAAGAACTTGTCAATCAATTGATGGATCCAAACGTTGATCCTAAATCGATGACAACTCAATTTAACGAGGTGATGAATAAACTTCAAGACAAATTGCAAAACGAATACAAGAACCGCCTTGCAAACAGGCTCACTCCTTCACGTCCTGCACCAAAGCCTGGCAAACGTGATGATGACTTATGATCGCCGATAAGGAGTATGCTCGCATACTTTAGGAGTTCACGATGTCCCTTTCCAAGGAAATTTTAGAGGGAAAAATCGACGGAGTTAAAGCCCTGTTGGAACAAGGGACAATCGTGAACACGGTCGATGAGTATGGTTGTACCCCTCTCATTCACGCTGCAGCAACCAATCGCAATGATATCGCTGCCCTGCTCATGCAATATAATGCCAACCCTGATCTCGTTGATAGAACAGGTTCTAGCGCTTTACATTGGGCCATTGATAACAATAATTTCGACATGGTCGAGCTCTTTCTTCACTACAAAGCAAACCCGAATTCTTACACCAGCAATGGTCAACCTGCTTTATTTTACCCGCTCTTACGAAGAAACAAGGAATTGGTAAAACTCTTGTTGGATAACGGAGCAGATCTAAATTTTGCCAAAGATTTTATTATGGCCAAACTGATTGGTCACCGTTTTGAGCTACAAGGCAACTCGGACATCGTCACCCCACAAGGATTATTTATTGGCGTGGATTTAGAAGGTTTTTATCTTGAATTTACTTTAAGTATTATTCGCGAATCACTCGAAAAATTTATTAACAGTTACATGGCGCATCGCATGGATATTCACAGCGATGAACTTAAAGTCATTATTGCTGCCTATCTCAATGCTTCGCAATTGCGAGAATTTAAACATTTTAGCGTGGATATCGAATCGAATAAGCAAACGATATATCATTTCATGGAAAAAGATCTATTACTGCTACCTGTCTCCTATAAAGGACATGCCATTAATTTTATTAAACATGGTAAATTCTTAGCCAAATGTGATCGGGGCGTACAAAAAATGACTGATCCCATTGTGATCAATCAAATTGGATTGCCCCAAAAACTCAATCATGAATTTTATCTGAATTTATTGTACGGCAAGCATACCGAAAAATTCATCAAAGTGGATCTGGTTAAGCTACTTGGTTTGCAATCTTATGCCAAATTGCCGATTAAACACCAAATCACAGGGAATTGCTCTTGGGCGAATACAGAATCTGCTGTACCGACCATGCTCTACATGTTACTGCACGATAAACTAAAAGATGAAAGCGATCAGGCTAAAGTGGAAGCACTGGTGGACGAAATCATGCGCTTTTATCAAGCGTGGCTAGAATGGGATAAAGATCGCGCTATCGAAGACTGCTTAGAAGATTTTGAAAAAATGTCCTTTCAACGCCAAAAAGCCAGAGCGGCTTTGTTAGGTGCCGTATTATTTCAAGCCTGTAATCCTAATAAACCGACCGATGTTGCACGCGCGCAAAAAATCCTTACAATATTATCTCGTAAAGAATTTCAATATATCGTCAGGATTTATGCCACTGTGTTTGTGCGGGGCAGAAGGAGTTCCTATGGCAATGCCTACCAACGATTAATTGAAATGTGCGGTTTTCAACTTTCACAATTTAATTATTAACGAATGCTCAATGCGTGATATTATTTATTTCATTCTTTTGATATTGTTAATGGCTTTCCTGAGTTATCGCTTGGTTAAGCCCACTTTATTGCATTTTATTCGTCAACAAAATTATCGCAAAATTTTAAGGCAAATTAATGCACTTTATGAGCGCGATAATACTTATCCCCTCGCTCAACACGCCAAAAAACAAACCGCGCAGTATAATGAAGAACTGACTTATGGCGAGATAGAACCCTGTACTTTATTAGATCTGTTAGCAGTGGTTAAGCCCAAACCTTCTGCGCGTTTTTATGATTTAGGCTCGGGTAATGGTAAAGCTGCATTGACCGCAAAGCTAAGATACCCAACTTTAATTGTGCGCGGAATTGAAATTATTCCTGCTTTACAGCAACTCAGTGAACAAAAATGCCAGCAATTGCGTGATCTTAAATCCTTTCCGCATTTTGATATTCACTTTATTTGCGGCAATTTTTTAGATCAGGATTTTTTAGATGCAGATATTATTTTTATCAATGCGACAGGATTTTCGTCTGCGCTTTTTGAGCAACTGTTAACTAAATTACTTAACCTCAAACCGCAGACCAAAATAATTATTACTTCAAAAACCCTTCCCGAAACCAGTTTTATCAAGCAATATCAGGGGATGGAGCAAATGAGTTGGGGACTAACGTCCACTTATATCTATGAAAAAGCAACTTAGAGGTTAAGCGTGGACAAACTCACCCTGGTGCAGCAAGCCTGCGTTTATACCATACCCATTCTCTTTGCCATTACCATGCACGAAGCAGCCCATGGTTACGTTGCTCATCGCTTAGGTGATGATACGGCCTATCTTGCAGGACGGATCACCGCTAATCCTTTAAAGCATATTGATCTGATCGGCACCGTACTAGTGCCCATTGTTTTGTTTTTAACCACCAGTTTTATCTTTGGTTGGGCTAAACCGGTACCGGTAAATCATTCACGGTTACATCACCCAAAACGCGATGGTGCCATCGTTGCCTTGGCAGGGCCAGGTTCGAATTTGTTGATGGCAGTGATGTGGGCGGGATTTCTCAAGTTAAGTGTGTTGATGCTGCAACATCAATCACATCTCGGCATTCCTCTGCTTTATATGAGTCAAGCTGGCATCATGATTAATCTTGTTTTGATGGTTTTAAATTTAATTCCAATTCCGCCACTAGACGGGAGTTGGGTGGTGAGCAGCTTGTTACGCGAGCCTTGGAGTCGATGGTATAGCAATATTACTCCTTTTGGGTTTTTAATTGTGCTTGCTTTACTGGCCATAGGAGTGCTTAACAAGATCTTACTACCGAGCGTGATATGGCTTCATAGCGTGTTGCTTACCTTGTTTCACATTCAGTAAATTAACCGTACTCTCACCTCTAAAATCCCTCTGCGCTACGCGCGGTCTCCCTTTTTCAAAGGGAGACATTATGTCGCTTCGCGACAGATCTTTTTTGTGGGTGCGCCCCAACTACGCACGGTCTCCCTTTTTCAAAGGGAGACATTATGTCGCTTCGCGACAGATCCTTTTGGTGGGTGTGCCTCAACTATAGCTTTTCCAGGTTATACCAATTATCATGTCGCACCGATATTTCATCTCATTAACATTGGTTTCTTGCTGAAATATATGATAAGCTGTGTAACTAAACATGACCATACGGTGACAAAGCCACATGAACAAATCTCTCAATCCGCAAGACTATTCATTTAAATTTACAGATTGTTTATTAGGCGCACAAACGCTTTTCATCGCCATTGGCGCAACCGTGATGGTACCTTTGCTAACCGGAATGGATCCAAGTGTCGCGCTATTTACCGCCGGTGTAGGTACCCTGATGTTTCAGGTGATCACTAAAGGGCAAATTCCAGCGTTTTTAGGTTCTTCGTTTGCATTTGTTCCTGCCACCATTTATGGCATACAAATGTGGGGATTACCCGGCACTTTATTCGGGCTTGCTGTTTCTGGTTTGGTGTATCATTTTATCAGCGCCCTGGTCTATTTTCGCGGACAAGATTTTGTCCATCGGATTTTCCCACCGATTATTACTGGCCCCATTATTATGAATATCGGTCTGGTTTTAGCGCCTGCTGCTATCAACATGGCAATGGGTAAATCCACCGATGGTAAAATGATTTTAATTGAAGAAAACACTGCTTTAACCGTTGCGTTTGTGTCTTTAGTCGCCACCATTGTGACACGTCTTTTTGGTAAAGGTCGTTTAAAACTCATCCCCATTTTAGTTGGGATCTGCTTTGGTTATGTTACCAGCCTGTGGTTTGACATCGTCGATTTGACCCGAGTTAACAATACGAACTGGATCCAAATTCCGCATTTTACATTTCCGAGTGTTAATTGGGGCGCAGCTTTAGTGATGATCCCAATTGCCGCGGTTTCTGCTATTGAACATATTGGCGATATTATGGCATTGGGTGGGATCACGCGACGTAATTATATTCGTTATCCTGGGCTGCATCGCAGTCTGATGGGCGATGGTTTTGCTACCATGTTTGCAGGTGCTGTTGGCGGCCCACCCAATATTACTTATGCTGAAGTGACTGCAGGGGTAGCGATCACCAAAACGTATAATCCCGGTATTATGACCTGGGCAAGTATTGTGGCAATTGCTTTAGCTTTTGTAGGAAAAGTTGGGATTTTCTTGCAAACCATCCCTTCGCCTGTGATGGGTGGGATCCTTATTTTATTGTTTGGTGCTATCACAGTGACCGGACTACATTTGCTGATGCAAGGTCAACAGGATTTAATGAGCCCACGCAATATGACCATTGTCGGCATTGTCCTGGTGATCCCAGTAGGTGGTTTAACCTTAGGAGCAGACAACTTTGCCATTATCAGTAAGTGGTTTAACCTTGAAGGAAGCAACTTTGCCATTAGTGGCATTGGCTTGGGCGGTTTAATTGGCGTGGTCTTAAATCTTATTCTGCCACGAGAAGATCAATCAAAAACCGTTGCTGCTTAGCCTCAGTCTATCGATGTTCCTTCAGTAACGGATCGTTTGCAGGCCCAAAGTTAAAAGAAGGCTCACCGTTGGGACGCGCCCATTGGTTGCAAATATCACATCCGTGTTTTGGATCAACAAAATGCGTTTCAAAAATTAATCGACTATGTTTTTGTTTTTCTGCAATTTTATTCGTAACGTGATCCATATCGTTAAAATTATTATCTGATTTTGCGAATAGGCCCGTTTGATAAAAGAGGACAAAGCTGCTTAGCACTGGTAATATTACCTTTAACATACTATTCTCCGTTCATGTAGCTGATTATGTGAAATATAGATGATTTTGGCATCAATCTGTCAAATACATTGAAAATACTGGAAATACACTATGCTCGCTTGGATAAGCGATCCTCATGCTTGGATTGCCCTTTTTACCTTAACTGTTCTCGAAATCGTCTTGGGGATCGATAATATCGTTATGCTGACAATTTTAGTTGGCAAGCTCCCACAAAAAGATCGGCAGATCGGCCGACTATTCGGCTTAAGCCTGGCGATGGCAACACGTATTTTATTGTTACTTTCGCTGGTTTGGATAATGAAATTGACCATTCCCTTATTCACCGTGTTCGAACGAGCGATCACCGGCAGGGATATTATTCTCATCGTCGGCGGGTTATTTTTAATCGCCAAAAGCACGCATGAAATTCATCAAAGCATGGAACCGCAAGAGAATCCTTTAGTGTCACCCAAAAAAATTAGCTTGATGGCAATCATTATTCAAATTGCGCTGATCGATATCATCTTTTCGTTAGATTCTGTGATCACCGCGGTCGGCTTGGTGACACAACTCCCTATTATGATTGTGGCAATTGTACTTTCGGTTTTGATCATGATGTTTGCAGCAAAACCCATTGGCGATTATGTTGACCGACACCCCACGATTAAAATGCTGGCTTTAAGTTTTTTGATATTGGTAGGATTTGTGTTAATAGCCGACGGCATGAATTTTCATATTCCTAAAGGATATCTCTATTTCGCGATGGGATATTCAATTGCCGTTGAAATGCTTAATATCAAATACCGTGAAAAACGCAAAGCGTCATCGCCCTAAAACATAAAGTACTAGGGCAATTAACAAGATCACCAACACCCCTTTTAGAATAGGGTAAATCATGGCGACAGTGGGTTTACCACTCAGCTGTTTAGCCTTTCTTTGATCAAAAATATTTTTCTTGTCAATTTGATAGGATTTTTCATAATATTCAATCGCTTTGGGGGTGTTCTTTTGCTTTTCATAAATGAGGGCCGCATTATGATATGAGGCGGCTTTTTGCGGAAAAAGTTGCATCGATTCTTCGTAGACTTCTAAGGCTTTATCAAAATCATCATTCTGCTGATAAAAAATACCAAGCAAATTGAAAATATCGTCACCCAGATTAAAGTGATAAATATTTTCTTTTACTTTTAATAAATCTTGATTAATATCTTCTACAAATTGTTGGCCAAAGGAAGGAATTAATTCAATCAATCTCTCATGTACCGCAGCGTAACTTTGCGGATCCCATTGACTTAATCTAACAAAGCCTAGTAGGGCTCGCATAGAAAAGCGGTAGCTATTGGCAAGATACTCTTCATAGATGGCACCGTATTCATCGGGGCCAAAGCTATCAACCACGGTTTCAAAACAGGCTTTGGTTGCACTCAGCTCTGAGAAGTGAATCCCTTTGGTATATAAATTGATTTTAAAATCGTTACTATGCTGACTGTGTAGATAATCCCCGCCTAACTTTTTGAGATATGAACCCAAGGCATGAAAATTCACCAAAAATGAAAAGCAACCATCAAAAGTAGAAATTTGATGTTTATCCACTAAAGGCATTTGATGCGGCTCGGTGATCCCTTTATCACCGACGATCATAAAAAGTTGCGAAGGATTAAGGTGATGTAAAAATTCAAAAGCGCCTACCGGCAGCAAAAAAATGGCTTCTTTCTCTTGAAAAGTTTGGGCATATTCTTTCAAGATATCGTTTAAAATAGGTTGGTCATAATAATTGACGATGTTAATGGCCTCATCAACATGGTAATCCAACCGTAAATCTTTTAAATGTTGCGATTTACTAATATCAAAATCTTTATATCGACTTCTTAAACCGAGCTTCATTTCGTAACATTTTTGTTCTTTTACGAAAAAAGCATCTTGTTTAATGCAATCGAAGGTATAATTCGCAATAACAATTAAAGGTTGATTTTGGGTGATAGTTGTAAATGCCTGATCTTTTTTAAGTAAATGAAAATCCTTATCTCGATCCACGTTAAAACAAGCAAAATCAATTTCCCCTGCAGCAACAAAAGGAGCAAAGCTCGGGTTTTCGAGGCAAAATTTAACATTGTTCTCGATGAGATCGGTAATGATATAGCAGAATTTTTGATCGGCCAAGTGATGCGCGCTTAGCAATGTTTTTAAAAATTTCAGAAAATAAAAGCTAAACAAGCCCATGCCACTGCCAATTTCAAGCATATAAAAACAGTCTTGTTGACTATTGGGGTGTTGACGACGCCAATCTTTTATAAAATTCAGGACGAGTAAAGCATAACGATGTCCAATAAAGGCATTGCTAGAAATATAAAAAGGAACTTCGTCTTTCCAAGCTTCAATGCCTTTGGTGGTAAAATAATTTTGTTGAATCATCCATAATTTAGACTGCGAGAGTCGAACAGGGGTTTCAATCCTCTTTGGAGCCATATCTGTCATTGAATTTGTTTATCCTCAAGATGGGTAAAATCCCACATATTCTTATCCATTAGCTGACTAGGCCGAATTTGCTGTAACGCTCTTAACATGTTACTGGGGATCTTTGGATTATCTTGCGAGAGGGTATCAATTAAACGCCGCACTTTCTTTCGGGCAAGATTATCTTGTGATCCACATAAAGTACAAGGAATAATCGGAAAAGCTCTCAGTTTTGCATACTCTGCAATATCTTTTTCTTGGCAATAACTTAACGGGCGGATCACAATATGTTGTTGATTGTCGGAAAGTAATTTAGGAGGCATCGATCGGATTTCGCCATTGTAAAAAATCGACATCAATAACGAGCTAATGAGATCATCTCGGTGATGGCCAAGTGCAATTTTATTAAAACCATTTTCTTTGGCATAACGATAAATATTGCCACGACGCAAACGCGAACAAAGCCCACAGTAAGTGTGGGCTTCAGGGATTTTGCTTTTCACGATGGAATAGGTATCACTTTGTAAAATTACATAAGGGATCTGATGTTCTTGAAAAAAAGCTCTCAACGCCTGATCATCCCAACCCGGTTGCACCTGATCAAGCGTAAAAGCGAGCAATTCAAATTTAAGTGGGGCGCGTTTTCTTAACATTTCAAGCAAAAGCAGCATCGTAATAGAATCTTTTCCACCCGACACACAAACCAGAATGCGATCGCCTTTTTGGATCATTTGATAATTAGCGATAGCTTTACCGGTATAATGCAATAATTTTTTCTCTAATTTTTCAATTTTTTTAGAGATTGCAAGCGGTTCGTTAAGCGTGGTAGGAGAAGTAACCCATTTTAATTGATGCATAAATAAATGACTGCCTTTTATTTAATGAAGCTTTTATTTTACCTGACTTTTGTTCAATTATTCACCTGCTAAAAGCACTTTTTGGCAAGGAGATTGGCTTTTGGTGGCTAATTTAACAAGTTTTTCCACTAACAAAGATATGCCACTCGTGGCAATCCCCAGGGCGATGGTCCCCCCTTCTTGGATCACGCCAAGCGCGGTGGTATAGATCTTAGGTTGAGACAATGTGCCTTGAACATAAATAATATTATTAAACGAGCCGATTTCAATATTGGCTTGACTGCGGGGATAAAGATCAATCATAAAATTAAGTTGCTCTGATCTCAGATTAAGCTCCCCGCCCCCCAGTGCATACAGATCAGAGGTTTGCATGCCAATACCCTCTTTGGCAACCATCAAGCCATGTTGAATATTAAACCTCATGACAGTGCATTCAATTAAGGTACCCTTTGCTTTAGGTGTCAATGCACTCCATAAAGCAGCAAAAATATCGACAACGCTTGAATCTATTTGTTCATTTAAAATAAATAATTGATTAATCTTAATCAATGCTTTTCCGGTGAGATTCGCCATGACACTTGCCGTGGAGTCGCCGTAGCTTGATCCCTTAAATTGTAAATCGAACACTCCCCCTTTTGATACCGCATGTGGATGAAATTGCCGAAAAAAATCACTGGCATTGACATTGGCGAATTTAAATTCAATATTAAATGCACCGTTTTTATTGAATGCACGATTTTGCACGATTTTCGCGGTAAAATCCCCTCCATTCATTTTGGCAATCAATTGCAAAGAATGATTATTTAAATTCAGATTGGTTTTAGCTGCATTCATATGGATCTGATGAAAAATTAAATCATCGATGTGAACCTCCACTTCGCCTTTAAGTGAAGCTAATTCTGGAATCTGAAAGGGTAATGAGGAAAACACCCTTCCATTTGAGCGGGTACTCGATGCGGGTTCATTGCCAGGTATTTTTAATTGTGGAATATTTAATGTCCCGTCGACTTGCGTTACTTTTTGAGTCAATTGCTGAAAGTGCAGATTGCCACTTATCCCTGATTTTTTAGCATCTTTGGGTTTGACAATTTCAAAAGATTTATCTTTAATATTAATTTTGATGGTGGCGTCGTTTAAAGTGGTTTTACCTAAGTTTAATTTCGCCACCTTGACGGTAATTTGCCCCTTCGCATCTTTTAGCCAATTAAACGACAACATCGAAAATAGGTTGACACGAAGATCGGGCACAAGCGTCAGTTCATTTAAAGCCATTTTTCCGCTTATTTCAGGGGTATTGGTAAACATGGCAATGTAAATATTGCCGGTAAGGCTTTGGTTACCGTTTAAGAGTTTAAAATCAGAAATGGTTAAATCGCAACATGTGGATTTCACTTTTCCTGAAAATTCATCAATATTAAAAACCTCACTTTTCCCACTTTTATCGACCACTTGCACCGTCATTTTTTTACTTTGGATTGCACTGACATTCACTTTGGCCCCAAAAATTGCTTTCCAAGGTAAATTAATCATGATGCTTTCTGCGCCAATCGTCACAAAATTATCTTTCACATTAAAATGAATGGAGGAATCATTAAATATAAATTTAGGTTTGGGAACTAAAGATATATCCATTGGACCATTTAAGGTTAATGTCTGGCCCGTGCTTTGATAAAACACTTGTGAGATCAGATCTTTATGCTGATTGACATCAATAAAATAGATGACTGCACTAGCTAATGAAATAATCGCGACAAAGATGATAGAAATCACCATTAAAAATCTAAGGATAAATTGAATAAATAAACTCAACCATTTCATGTGGGATTCTCTTTCGAATAGCCGAAAAGATTATTTTCATAGATATGCTCTAATTCTTGCTGAGCTAAAGAATATCCTTGTTTTGCCGCTGTATTGATTAACTGCATCCCTAACGGAATATCTTGGTTAAAAGACTTTAAACCAAATAAATGATTTTTTCCCTTTTCGAACAGCGCAGAAACTGAGCCATTCGCTGCAGCATAATTGATCCAAGTATGGTAATCCTCTTGTTGCTCGTCTGAAACTTCTTCAAGATGATTGTCTTCTTTTAAAAAGATGGCCAGCAGCGCATTTGCCTCAACCACATTTTTCAGTGCGGCTGATAAAATCCACTTACGTGCCAACAAGAAATTCGATTCGGTGCCTTGAGCATAATAGTACATTTGACCCAACATATACTGTGCGAGTGGATGATTTTTTTCGGCCAATTGTTGAAATAATGGGAAAGCTTTTTCGTAATTTATTTCGGTTCCAATCCCGTTATAGTAACATTTACCTAATAAATACATCCCATGGGCATAACCTTGCTCCGCTGACTTGTTTAACCAATTAAAGGCTGCTTTATCATATTGCGGTAACGAAAAATCCATTAACACGGTGGCTAAGTTAACTTGAGCAGCATAGTCCCCCGCTTTGGCGGCAGGTTGCAAATATTCCGCTAATTTTTGACGATTTTCAGCAATTTCATTTCTTGCAATTAAAAGCGTGGCCAGCTCATATTGTGCAGAGTAAATTTTATTTTCAGCTGCCTTTTTTAAATATAACAAAGCAAGATCGTCATTTTTGCTCACACCACGACCCAATTGATAGCTTGTGGCAACAATATGTTGCGCTTCAGGGTGCCCTTGATCTGCTGCGCGAATAAACCATGCCATGGCCTCTTGCCAATTTTCAACACCTAACTCGCCATTCACATACAAAGCGCCTAAACGCCCTTGCGCATGCACATCGCCTGCTTTTGCTTGATCTAAACAAGTGGGTAAAGCTGCCTTTGCGCCTTGAGATTTGACGAGATCATCGCATTGATGAGCGGCAGGAGTATTTGGATTATTTTTGGTCGGATTATTCTGAGAAGGTAAAATATCTTCGAGGGTAAGAGATGAATCGAGTGATGGAGGAGATGAAAACTCAAGATTTTGTTTGGGCTCTTCGGATGCAGGCTGGCAGCCCAAGAGAAGAACAAAGAGGGGCGTGAGGATATATTTTACTGTAGAATTCATTCTGTACATGCTTGTAATGATTTAACTAAAATAATATTGGTATAATATGACTGAACTCTTAGCCAAACTCGGCCTCCCACCCTTTAACCCATTGCCCGGGCTCGCAAGCGGCCACTCTCAAACCTTAGCATCCTATTTATTCCCTTATAATCCATTTCTTTCCGATAAGACACAGCATATCATTACTTTAGCAGATGGTGACAAAATTGTTCTGATTGAAAATCGTCCACTCTTGTGGCGCCCCTCGCAACGCATCATCTTGATGCTCCATGGTTTAACAGGCAACCACCAATCCAAATACCTCGTTCGGATCACCCAGAAACTAGTAGCGTTGGGTTTTTTAGTCATGAGATTGGATATGAGGGGATGTGGCGCAGGTGCGGGCTTAGCCAAACATCTTTATCATAGTGGCCGCAGCGAAGATCCCCGCACTATTTTAGGCTGGCTCAAAACACGTTTCCCCAATAGCCCCGTCACGCAAATTGGATTTTCTTTAGGTGGAAACGTTACGCTCAAAATGGCCGGGGAAGATAGCGCTCGACCAAGTGGCAACCTAGATAGCATCGTTGCTGTTTCCCCTCCGCTTGATCTCTATGCAAGTGTTTCAATGATTATCCAAGAACAAAATAAGGTTTTTGATCAACATTTTATCAAAACCTTATTAAACGATGTCAATATTACTCATCGGGCTTTTCCTGAGCTCCCTAAACCACAATTTCCTCCAAAATTAAATACATTTTTATTCGATGAGCTTTATACCGCACCGTACAATAATTTTAAAAATGCAATGGATTACTATACCCAATCTAGCTCTTCGCAATTCCTTCATTCCATTACGCTCCCCACCTTTATCCTGCACGCCAAAGATGATCCACTTGTTAGTCAGAATACTTTTATGCGCTTGCCAAAAAGGGATGGTTTGGAGTTATTGCTGACGGAACATGGTGGGCATGTTGCGTGGTTAGGTTTTACGGGAAAAAGATTTGAATATCGTTGGATGGATAGAGTTATCGTAGAGTGGATAAAATTAATCGACCAAGAAAACACTAGCTATAGGCCATCAGATAATGTTGGATAATTTGCAGTGGCGAGCTGTCTTCCAGGAATCCCGTATCAAGTACGGGACAAGTTTAGTCACGCTTAGCGAACTTGTGAGCTTTGTGTGAATCTGTCTTCCCGGAATTTAGCGACACTTAGCGAGCAAGCGAGCGTTAGTGTCGCTTAATATCCGGGATCCAGAAGTAATAAAATCTTGATATAAATGCTATAGCTCGATGTTTGCCTGAGTGATTTCTGGATCCCGGATATCAAGTCACGCTAAGCTCACAAGTTCGCTAAGCGTGACTAGATTCCGGGAAGACAGACTTTTTCTGAAAGGCTATAGTGATTTCCTAGCATGAGGTTTTGCTTCTGGCATTTTTCTTTAATAGTAAACTATCCAAAATAGGAGGTCGACGATAAATGCCTTTTTCCCGCGGCAATTCCTGCATACAGTTTTCTTCTGTCGGGGGGTCGTATTTCTCCCACTCTTCACCTGGTAATGAAGGCATATAAGTCCGACGAACTATGCTCGCAGCAATCGTCACTTCACCATGTAATACAGGTAAGTCAGACTGCACAAATCCCATAAATCGTAAACGAACCAACGCCCGGTGGATGGTATCCCATTTTTTGTTTAAGGCTAATGAAATTTGTTGATAAGAAAAGTAACAATATAAATTGGGATCGTTGATACTATGCTGCGCCAGCCATAGCCACAGCACTTTTTCGCCATCACTTAATTGGGGATAACTAAATACGAATTGGATTTGTTCGGACGATACGATATGACAATTACCGCTTATAGATTGCGGCTTTAATTTTACAAACTGCTGCTCAAACATAACTATCCTTAGTTACTAAGTCAGTTTTAAATAGTCTCTGATCTATGTAATAAAATAAACTCGCTAAATATGGTTCAATTCTAAGTTTTTTTATTCTTCCGTTATTTTTAACTCAGAATGATTACTGCTTTATTTTTATCTTCTTTTGCAGTATGCGTTGCGTAGACTAACGCAAATGTTTTGTAAAGACAAGCGGGGTTTTTACCTATTTTATGTAATTGCAACTATTGTTTTAGAACTAATTTTGCTAAGTTAGTCTTATAAAGATATAGAATTAAGATGAAGGTACACGCATGTCTAAACCCTTTGATGAAAAATTAAAACG
>JBIOEB010000020.1:0-24153 GCA_044445585.1 Candidatus Berkiellales bacterium | reverse complement strand
TATTAAGAATTAAATGATAATCAATTACATTAATTTGATAAGAGATTGCTTTATCAATGACATACTGACCAAGCACATATACGACAACCATGGGAAGTACATAAATGAATGTTTGAGCATAAAGTTTACCGGATCGGAGTAGGGTGAATAATATTAAGTTGTTCACCCCGATCATGCATTCTGTTCCTCTTTTTTACCATCTAATTTAAAGTTATATATTTTAGAAATTGCAATTGCAAAAAATCCATTTCCAGTCACATTTGTCGCCGTACCAAAGGGATCAAAGAGCATATAAATGGCAGTCATTAAACCTACCATTTCAGCAGAAAAATGCATATAGGTTTCCAATAAGGGCGTTGCCACAATAATGGCGCCCCCGGGAACCGCAGCCACGGCAAATTTTGCAAGGGCATAATAAAAGCCAAATTCAACAAAACCACTTAGCGGTGGTAGGGAATGGCCAAAGGCAAGCAAAGTGGTGAGTGAAAGAATGGTGATCCCAAGGGCACTGCCGAGGGTGTGTGTGTTGATCGTTGCCGGGATCACGATTTCGGCGATGGCAGGGTTATGCAAATTCTTCTCGGAGCATAAAATGAGCACTGGCATGGTAGCAGCACTGGAAACCGTACTAAAGCCTGTAATGGTTGCAGGGAAAACGTTTTTAAGATACTTCCAGAATTTTTTTAAAGAAAACTTGGCAACCAGTAAATAAAGAAAAATCATATAAGAGATCTGCGTGCCAACAACAATAAAGAATATGGGAGTATAAGTGATTAAAGCTTGCTCTAATAATTGTTCTTGTTCGAGCTTGAAAACAAATCCGAGGATAAACAAAGGCAGTAAGGGAATAAATATTCTTTTAAGGAAAAAATGGGCATAATAGTCAAGTTTTTTTGCGAGTTTCTCGATAGGGGTACTTCTTTTAAAAGAAAAGAATATCCCTAAAATAAATCCAATCACTAAAGCTGCTTGATTCGAAAGTAATTTGGGTAATTGCAGGTCCCACAGGGCTTTTAATGCAATTTCAGGGTTAGGCGCTTTATGTGCTGGAATAGTTAATTCTGAAAGCGTGAGTGAACCAACCGTAAACCCAGTAAAAATGGCAGCGCAGTTCGAAATAAAAATCATTGAAACCAGTGTGAGAATAAATTTGATCACACCCGATTTAAGGTTGAGTAAAGATGAGAATATAAAGCTAAAAATGATTAAGGGTAAAAGAAAAAGTAAAATCGTTTTCATGGAAAGACTAATGGAATATAAAATCGCTTTAACCTGGTGGGGAACAAAGGGACCTATAAATAAGGGTATGATAAGTACTAAAAAGAGAATGATCGGAAGGCGCATTTTTTTAAACAGCGTTCGAAGCGAGTTTAGCATTGAGGATCCTTTCTCATTTATCTTTTTGTTAATGTATTAACTTTTCTTCCCTCATCCGATATTTAAAGCCATTACTATCAACTAGTGTAGACATTATTTCAGGATAAGCATTATTATTTGTCAGCGTCCTAACAATATTTAAAATTGCTACCTAGTATAAAGAAACATTTTTTGTATTACAACCAATAACTTAGCAATCAAATTTTAATAGGTGGGCATTTGGCGCGTCCTTGGCGATTTAAAATTTAACTTGTTTCTGAGTTTTAATTTGTGTTAGTAATTATGATCTGACTCTTAAGCTTGATGACAACAGTGAATTAAAAGATCTCTACATAAAACGCTTAAATTTGTTAAACATTTTAAGTGGTAAAGTGAGTAAAAAATTGGAGATCAGGGAGGCGGATCATGCTAAAGAACGCAAAGGGAAAATATGCGATTGCATTCACTCGTCCTATTCCAATCGAAAGAGATTTTATTAAAGAAAAATTCTCTTTTCCTTTCTTTCGTCAGATGCCATTCGAAAGAGATTTAGCAGAAAGAGATTTAGTAGAAAGAGATTTAATTGAAGAAGAAGAGCTCCTTGTCCCAATTTCAAAGTTTGATATTAATCACATCATTGAACAAATAGATAATGAAACCTTATTTATGAGTGAAATGGATAGTACAGCAATGGATTATTGCCAAATGCTAAGTACTGACAGCTGGCTTGATGATTTTGTGAACTGCAAAGACGCAATCGGGTTACCTGCTGAAGATGCGATGGAACATGTGATGGCAGTTTATTTGTTGATTTTTGTATTAATGGCGAGAAAGTTTTTTAAAGGAAAAGGTGGGCGGGTTAAATCCAAAAGGATCTGTCTTCTTGGGATCCCGTGCGGAAAGCCTGTCTCCCCGGAATCTAGCGACACTTAGCGAGTTTACGAGCGTTAGTGTCGCTTAATATCCGGGGTCCAGAGATAATAAAATCATGATATAATTTTTTCATATAAATCAAGCCACTGAAGGTCTGGATCCCGGATATCAAGTCACGCTAAGCTCACAAGTTCGCTAAGCGTGACTAAATTCCGGGAAAACAGATCTGAAATTTTTGAGTGTCATTAAACCTGTCCCGCACTTGATGCGGGATTCCGGGAAAACAGATCTGAAATTTTTGAATGAAAATTTATCCACCTTTTTTTCGAAAATCTATAGTTTAGTAATGACATCTGATAAAGCTACAAAATAATGTTATATAGGTTGGGTGGCCTAATCCTTTTCTAACTCTAGCAAAAACTTCTTTTTGCTTATCCCCCCGGCAAAACCGGTTAATGTCCCGTTACTCCCAATAACACGATGACAAGGCACAACAATCGCAATCGGATTTTTGTTTAACGCCATGCCAACTGCTCGGGCCGCAGTGGGTTGTTTGATTTTTTTAGCCATATCCAAATAGCTTAAGGTTGTACCATAGGGAATTTTAAGGAGTTGCCTCCAAACCTTATTTTGAAAGTCTGTCCCTTGGAATCCAATGGGTAAACTAAATTGATTACGTTTTCCTGAAAAATACTCTTTTAATTGATTGACAGCTTCTTTAAGAATAGGAGAGCTAATTTTGATTGACGATATTGCAGAAGGCTTAGACTTAAACATTTCTATCGCTAAAATAGAATCGTGATCAGCAGTAATTTTTAACGTTCCAATGGGAGATCTGTAATAAGCATAACTTTGATTCATTTGTGTCTCACTTCATATTTTTAACAAAACTTAAAACTTCTTCGGCATGATGATTGACTTTAACCTTGCGCCAAATATGCCTAATAATACCTTTTTCATCAATTAGAAAGGTGCTGCGTTCAATGCCAAATACTAATCGAGCAAACATATTTTTCTCAATTATGACATTAAAATACTTGCATAATTTTTCATCACGATCAGTGATTAAAGGGAAGGGTAAGCCAAGCTTAGCGCAAAATTTTTGATGAGAAGCAAGCAGATCTCGAGAAATGCCTAGAATTTGGGTATTCACTTCCAAAAATGCCGGATATAATGCTTTAAAATTTTGCCCTTCAAGGGTGCATCCTGGCGTATTATCTTTAGGGTAAAAATATAAAACAATATTTTTACCGAGTAGATCTTTAAAAGAATGAATACTGGGATCCGTGCTTTCAAAACCAAAATCAGGCGCGGGATCTCCCACGGCAATTTTATTCATGTTAGATAGCTCTCTTTAATTAAAGTGGTTACTAAAACAAGTGATTGTACGATATTATGATGATAATTTTAAGATAAATGCCTTCAGGATCAGGAAATCTAAATGATACCCATAACATCTAAAATTAACCTGGATGAATCGGAGTTAAAATTTAGTTTTATTCGAGCGGCAGGTCCTGGTGGTCAAAATGTTAACAAAGTCGCAACGGGGGTGCAATTACGTTTTAATGTGAAACGCTCACCTTCATTACCGGAAGATGTTCGCACGCGATTAATAGTCATGCTGAGCAAAAGGTTAACTTTGCAAGGCGACATTATCATTAAAGCAAATCGTTATCGAACCCAAAATAAAAATAAGATCGATGCCATCAATCGTTTACAAATGATGATTTTAAAAGTTGAAAAACCGCCTAAAAAACGGATTAAAACAAAACCTTCTCGCGTAGCAAAAGAACGACGATTAAGTGAAAAAAAAGCCAAAGGTCAGAAAAAACATTTGCGTCGCAGATCCCAAGATGATTTCTAGGATAAAAAATGAAGATCAAATTTAATTTTTACATGAGTTACTTTTTGTTTTTGTGTCTGCTTCCTCATTTTGCTTACGCTAAAATAATTTGTGTCGATGCCAACGCCAAATCAGGCAGGGGAAATGGCAGTTGCTGGGAAAAACCGTTTATTCATTTCCAATTCGCTTTAGATGAAGCTGAACGTGATCCTTCCGTAACGGAAATTTGGCTGGCAGATGGGATCTATCGCCCCAATAAAAGCTATGCTCCTAAAAATGGAAAAGGCGTAGAGGTAGTAGGGGGAGCCATGTCATTGTCCCAATATAACCCAGGTGTCACCGAGTCACGTGACGCGGTAAATTATCACGACAAGCCTGAATTATATAATCGCTTTTTACAAACCTTTGAATTAGTGAATAAGATAGATATTTACGGTGGATTTCAAGGTCAAAGCCATCCCATGGGAGGGGAAAAAACGAAAAATGATCGCTCTAAAGATATTACCTTGCATCAAACCCTGTTAGATGGCAATTTAGGTGATATAAAAGTTTGGCATGTCTTAACTGCAGGAAATGATTTAACCCTCAAAGGAATAGAGGTAAAACTTGACCGATTAACGATCCGAAATGGAAATGCTAACAATGCACCATTTTTTCCGATGCATTATCCCTTAAACCCCGGTGAAGTTCCGATCTATTACCATGACGATGGTGCTGGCTTAATTGTATTTATCCAATCGCAGATTGAATTAAATCAAGTGATTTTTGAAAATAACAAAGCAATAGCAGGGGGGGCAATTTTTGCTCATGATGGCTCAACGCTAAAGATTTCAAATTGTCTCTTTAAGAATAATAGTGCGATGGATGGTGGTGCAATTCACATCAGAAGCGGCGGCCCCAGTGAATTAAAAAATATAAGTAGTCGCGTTAGCCAGGTTAATATTGAGCATTGTGAGTTTATTCACAATTTTGCCTTAATAGGCTCTGCATTGATCGCAAGTGATAATCAGGATCGACCACCGAAGGGTTTGTCTGGCCCTAGCATTATCATTAAACAATGCAAATTTGCTAATAATACCGGGCCGCAGAACTTAAATAGAGGGGACATCGTTGCGCTTTATGGCGCTATTCATGTCATCGATTCTGAATTATTAGGTTTTTAAACGTAGGGTGTGCTGCCTTTAGCCCCGGCGAAAGCCGGGGGAAGCGTGCACACCATCTTTTGACCATAGCTTTTTATGACCTACCAATAAACTCCTATATTAAATAATGAAAAGCTAAACAAACCTCTATTCTTTTTCTGGCATTTTAAGATATGGTTTAAGTATGCGTTAAAGAAAAAGGGGTAAGATAATGTTGTACGCAAGCAGAAAAAGTTCAATTAAATTCCTTCTTATTTTCTTACTTTTCACTACAAGTACTTTATTGAGCACCTTTGCCATGGCTGATGATGATGACAACGGGGCTTCCTGCGGTAACAGTCAACACGGCGAACGATTAGTTAAACTTGGTGATTTGTATCAAGGCGGTATCGTATTTTACGTTGAAAGTCCAGATAAGCACGGATGTGGATCGCATGGTTTAATCGAGGCCTTACAAGATCAAGCAACTGCAGTGCAATGGGCTTATCTGATTGGATCTGCTACACATGCGGTTGATGATGCGTTATATGCTGGCAAAAGAAATACGACGTGGATCATTGCATTAGATCAAAGAAGTGCATTTCCCGGAACAGATGCAGTGACGATAGCCGCAGGGTATCGAACGGTGGCAAATGGCTCAGCTTGCAAAAGCTTTCCTTTAGTGTTGCCTTCAGGTTCTGGGCCAACGGAGCTTTGTTATAATGATTGGTATTTGCCTTCTGCAGGTGAATTAGCATTGATGATTGAAGAAGCGTCAATTTTAAGTTCTGCATCATGCCCATCCTGCAAGCCATTTAGTGTCACAACGTATTGGTCTTCGACTGCAGTAGATCTAACGAATGCTTTGGTAGTGAAGACGAGCCCTGCAGGCGCTTATAATACGCAACCTATGTCAAATTTATATGGTGTAAGAGCAGTTCGATCATTTTAGTCGGATAGAAAAGGGGCAGTTTAGCTTTGTGTTGGTTGACAATCATATTTATACCCATCACAATTTCTGAATGAAAACAGAAGATCTTTGCCCCTGTGGTTCAGAAACACCTTACGATGCATGTTGCGGAAAATACATTGAGCAACATCAGTATCCAGAATTACCTGAACAATTAATGCGTTCTCGCTATACTGCTTTTGTAAAAGGGCAGTTAGATTACCTTGTCGCTACCATGCGTGACCCTGCTGCTAAAAAATTTGATGTTGAAGAAGTCCGCTCTTGGTTAAAAGACATCCAATGGCAAGGTCTTAAGGTAATTGATCAACGTTTAAAATCTCCTACATTGGGATTTGTTTCTTTTGAAGCGCGTTATTTGATGAATGGGATCCCAGAAATCATTACTGAAAAAAGTGAATTTCATAAAAAACACTCAAACCAAGAGTGTAGGGATCAATGGTTTTATGTGGATGGTAAGCCCCTTAACCCCCAACGATCGTTGAAGGATAAAACAATTAACAGGAATGCATTATGTCTCTGCCAAAGTGGTAAAAAATATAAACATTGTTGTGGAAAATGAAGTAACACATGTTGGCTAAATAACACTGCCTGCTTTGCACCAAAAAATATTTATTCAATTTTTTTAAATTACCTATGTTTTTCAAAAGGACTGTGGTAAAAAATAGGCATCCTTTCTTTGGTTGCTTATCCTATGCGTATAAAAAAACCCCTGATTCTTTTGTTTATCTGCACCATGTTGTTCGCTACTCTGTCGTGCTCCAGACAGAAAGAAAAAGATAAAAAGGTTGAAAACCCTGAAGTAGCAGCAATAAGTCTTTTGGCTCCTAATTTAGTAAAAGAGGCCGATGAATATTATCAGAATAATATTTATCAAGGTGATAATGCAAAAAGTGCTACCCAATTTGAAGAACTTGAAAAACAAGCAAATGCTAAGCGAGCCATTGATAATCATGATTGGTATAGTGCCAAAACATCGTTAAGCCGAGTGCTAACCGATAATCCTAAAGATTTTCAAACTTGGTATTTATACTGTCAAACCTTAATTGAACTTAAACATAACTATTCCGAAAATGACGAAAAAGGCTTAACCGCTTGTTTGACTAGAGCTTATGAAACTGCGCCTGCAGATACCGATAAAGCCGTCATTCTGTGGTTAGCGTCACAATCATTTCAAAAATTTCATTCACTGCGACAAGAAGCGCTTGCTCGAGCCACTTTAAAACATATTGAAACGCGTATTTTAGATTTATCAACGCAATATCCCAAGACATTTGGGCCTTATTATATGAGTATTCCCGAGCGCACAGATATTGCTAGTGCTTGCCTCACTTGGACGCGTCCTTTATTAAAATCACGAACGTTTCATTATGAAAATTTTGTTTCTTTAGAGCCAAAAGTTAAAGATCTGAGTGTCGTAGCCAATGGGGATCAGTTATGCCTTGAAGGGTTAGGATTCGGGGAAAATTATACTTTGACCTTTAAACAGGGGTTACCCGGTGAAAAGGAAGTAAAACTGAGTGAAGATCAAACAATTAATATTTATATTCCTCATCGCAAGCCAAGTATTCGCTTTCGTGAGCATGGCTATATATTAGATACTTTGAGCCCCCAAGTGGTCCCTTTACTCGCTGTCAATGTTCCATCGGTTAATATCAAAATAATACATATTCCAGAGCGAAATATTCAGGGTGTTCAATTAAATTGGTTTTCTAATCAATTTTCACAATGGAATTCCGATAGCTTGCAAAATGAACAGGGAGAGGTGGTTTGGCAAGGTAAGTATCATTTCCCCATTGAAACAGATAAAACCGCTATTTCAGGGATCCCTATCGACAAAATCATAGGCCAAAAACTGCAACCCGGCGTGTATGTTATTGAAGCGCGAGTGAAAGATCAGAGTTACGAAAATGATGAATATGCTGCTCAAGCGTTGGTGATCAGCGATATTGGTCTAAGTACTTATCAAGGTCCGGATGGATTACATATTTTTGCGCGGTCTTTAAGTACGGCCAAACCGTTGGCTCAAGTTGAAGTAAGATTGATTGCAAAAAACAATAAAGAATTAGCTAAACTTAACACCCAGGCAAATGGCCAGGCAGTGATCTCTAAAGAAAAAATCCGAGGAGAAGGCGGAAATCAACTTGCTTTTGTGACAGCGACTTTGGCTAATAAACAATTCACCGTGCTGAATTTACGCAATGAAGCCTTTGATTTAAGTGATCGTGGCGTACAAGGGCGAAGCCCTGCTCATGCTATCGATGGCTATATTTTTACTGAACGAGGGATTTATCGACCCGGTGAAACCGTTCATTTGGTCAGTTTATTACGCGACAATCACGCTAAAGCGATCAAAAAATTACCGTTAACGCTAAAAATTATTCGACCCGATGGCGTAATGGCTTCTGAAATCGTATTGAAAGATCAAGGAGTGGGATCTTATGGGTTTGATTATCCCGTGAGTAGCACCGCTCAAACAGGGCAATGGCTAGCAGCTATATATGCGGATCCAAAAGGGGAAGAAATCAGTCATGTCAACTTTGAGGTGAATGATTTTGTACCACCAAGGATCGAAGTCAAAGCAAATGCTAAGCCCGTTATTCTTGAGCCGCATCAAGCGCAACAAATTCAGTTTCAAGCGAACTATTATTTTGGTGCGCCTGGCGCGAATTTGCATGTTGATGCAGAATCTAAATTAATCATAAATGAAAAGTTTTTTCCGCAGTGGCAAGGATATATATTTGGCTTAGAAGAAGAAACATGGACTCCACTAAAGTTTGAACATCCGGGTGCAACAACTGATGCTAAAGGGCAAGTGTTAGTCACGACTCAAGTGGATGTTGTGCCCCAAACAACACATTTATTACAACTTGAAACCACGGCAAAAGTATCTGAGATAGGAGGGCGCCCTCAAACAGCAAAATATCTCACCCCATTTTGGTATCAGCCTTATGCCATCGGAATATCTCCCCGTTTTAAAGATAAGATAACGCCCAACAATCAAGAGGCTTTGTTTGATATTATTGCGGTAAATAAAGATGGCACCCTTCTACCTAAGCAAAATTTGCATTATACCCTCTATGCAGAAGAGCATGACTATGTATGGTTTCGATCGAACAGTAACTGGCAATATGAAGTGGTTACTCGTGATCGTGTGCAAACCAGTGGTAAACTTTCCCTGTTAAATGATAAACCTACTTTATTTAAAATACCTGTCTCTTATGGTCAATATCGTCTCGAAATCTTAGATGAAAAGCTCGGCGTCGCCACCAGTATTCGTTTTTCTGCGGGTTGGTTTCAATCGACGCAAGCACCCGATAGACCTGATCTACTCGAAATTCAATTATCGCCAGTAGATAAAAACACTAATAAAGTCAAAGCCTTTATTAAAGGGCCTTTTGCCGGGGATTTAAGCATTGTTAAAGCAAATGATACCTTAACCCCAGTTTATAATGGCAAAATTAGCAAAGAAGGGATCAATGTCGATATTCCAATTCAGCAAAAAGGAATGTCTGGGAGCTACTTAATCGCAACTATCTATCGACCAGGGAATGTGAGCTCCTCACAAATGCCAGGGCGTGCTGTCGGTTTAGCTTGGCTCGAAAATCCTCAGGCAGCGACGCAACATAACATTGATCTCAAAATCGAGGCCCCTGAGACGATAAAATCAGGACAACATGTTGAAGTTAAACTTAAAAGTAATAAGCCAGGCAAAAACCTTTATGCTACCGTCGCGTTAGTGGATGAAGGAACCTTATCTATAGATGAATTCAAATCGCCCGATCCTTTTGGATATTTCTTTTCACAGCAACAACTGGCTTTTGCTTTACGTGATAATTATGGGTTGTTAATCAATCCTTATGGTGCACGCCCAGGATCGTTTGAAGTCGGTGGTGGTGAAGGCGCTAGGGAAACTGCATTAACAGCGTTACCGGTGCGGGCTTTTAAAGTGGTTTCGTTATTTTCGGGGATCTTGGATGCAAAAGGGCAAAAAACCTTAACGGTTCCATTTGATCTACCTGAATATACCGGAAAATTAAGGATCATGGCTACTGCGTGGGATGAAAGTGGCTTAGGGAGCGCAGAAGGCTATATTACCGTTAAAGATGAAATTGATCTGTATTTAACCCTACCACGTTTCTTAGCGCCTGCTGATAAAGCTGAAATCCCCTTAGTGATCAGAAACTTAAATGGCCCCGTTGGTGAATACGCATTAGATATTAAAACTTCTAACGAAGAAAAAACGCAAAAATTTACGCTTAATAAAGCTCAAGAGCTGCGGTTGCCTTTGAATTTATCTTTTTCAAATGTCGGTGTGAAAGATCTTACGACCACGATTAAAGGCCCTCAACAATTTAGTCTGAGTCGACATTGGCAAATAGCGGTGCGCCCTAGTGTGCAAACTTTAGCGTTCGCACAGTATGGCATTATCGAACCACATCAAACTTTTAATTTGGATCAAACTACATTAAAAGATTTTAGCCCCAATAGTCATGCAGTGGTAACGATTAGCCCAGTGCCAACACTATCGAGTGATGAGTTAATTAATGAGTTATTAACTTATCCGTACTATTGTTTAGAGCAAACTACCAGCCGTTTATTGGCAGTGGTATTGAGCGATAAGCCAAATCGTCAAGAGGAATTGACTAAAAGCTTTAATCGTCTTTCAGCGTTGCAAAAGCTAGATGGTTCTTTTTCATTGTGGTCTTTGAACGGAGCCACCGAGCCTTGGTTAACACTTTATACTGCTGAAGTCCTTGATCTCGCAAAACAAAAAGGGATAGATGTTCCAAAAGCATTGACCGTTAGTTTAAATAATTGGATTAAAAATATTCTAAGCATGAATATTCGTAACTCTCAAGATATTTCGTTAGTGGCTTTTGCACACTATTTAAGCGCTAAACAAGCACAAGGAGAGTTACGCAGTTTACGCTTCTTGGTTGATAACTACCAAGCAGATATAACTGAAAAAGCAGATTTAGCCTTTATTGCAGCAGCTTTTGCTTATTATGGTGATCAGCAAATGGCAAAAACTTGGTTTGATAAAGCCATCGCGGCAGAAGGTTCATCATCAACTGATTATTGGGGTTTTGGAAGCCCTTTACGCGATCAAGCCATTTTGGTTTCTGTTTTGGGGGAAACCATTAAAGATAATTCACAATTATTCACTGTAGCCAAAACCTTGTTTGATAAGGCAAAAGATAAACCGTATTTAAGCACGCAAGAAAAAGCTTGGGTGCTCCGTGCTGATGGAGCGCTAAAAGCGTTAGTTAAAGAAAGCGATCTCAAGCCATTTACCCAAAATTTAAATTTAATAGATCTGAAGAAAAGGTTTGCTTTTAACAATAACAGTGATAAACCGGTATTTTATGCTTTAACACGAACCGGAGAACCTAGTAATCTTAAAGCTTTTCCGCAAGCCGGTTTTGAAATCAAGCGCGATGTATATACTATGAAAGGCGAAAGCGCCACGTTGACGCAATTAAAATCAGGTGAACAATATATTGTGCTTATTTCAGGCAAACGCTTAAATGACGATATCAATCATGTGTTACTGGTTGATTTATTACCTGCAGGTTTTGAGATCCAACGAGCAAAACTAGGCGATAAAGACCGAATCATGCTCAGTTGGTTGCCAAGGCTCACTGAGGCAAGCCGTATCGAAGGCCGGGATGATCGTTTTTATGCAGCTTATGAGATGAACAATCAAAATGAGTTTACGGCTGCTTACTTGGTAAGAGCAGTTTCAGGTGGTACTTTTACTTATCCGGCAACTTATGTCGAAGCCATGTATCAGCCGCAATACTTTAAATATGGTGATGCACAAGAAATTAAGATTAGTACTAATTTTTAGTATGTTTCACAGAAGAATCTTATGTAGAGGGTTCCGTCATTGCGACCCAGAGCGAAGCGAAGGGGAAGTAATCCAGTCTTTTCAAGATATTTCTAGATTGCTTCGTCGAAGACTCCTCGCAATGACGGAGGTACACTCCTACTTTTCAAGAGCAGCAGTTATATTTGGATTTGTTTTTCTATTGGTTATCCTATTTTGGCTAGTCGATCATATTTTCCCATTGAATTTAAAGCGTTTCCAAGATAATTCCACCGTTATTTATGCCAATCTGCAACCAGTACACATTTTTCATACCCAAGATGAAAAGCTACGCATTTTAACCACCGTGGATGAAGTTGATCCAAAATACCTCCAAACCTTAATTGCGCGCGAAGATCGTTATTTTCGTTATCATCCGGGTATTAATCCTGCGGCGTTACTTCGAGCTGCTTATCAACGTGTACGCTATGGGCATATTATATCGGGTGGTTCAACCATTACCATGCAAACGGCAAGGCTGCTCGAGCCAAGGCCACGACGAGTATTATCTAAAATCATTGAATGTTTTCGTGCGTTGCAGTTGGAATGGCATTATTCTAAAGATGAAATTTTGTCGATCTATATGACTTTAGCGCCCTTTGGTGGGAATATCGAGGGCGTCAATACGGCCAGCTTAGCGTATTTTAAGAAACCGCCTAAACGTTTAGCACCCAGTGAAATTGCATTGTTAGTGGCCTTAGTTCAATCCCCAGCGATGCTGCGTCCGGATCAACATCCCAACCGTGCCAAGGAAGCTAGATATCATTTATTAAAAATAATGGAAAAAGAAGGGATCATTAAATCTGAAGAAGTATCCATTCAAGATCAAGCTCCTTTACCCTTAGTAAAGATTAAACCGCCACGTGAGATCCCACATCTGGCCTGGCGTTTAAAAAAAGCCTATCCTTTACAGTCAAAAATTGCTGTTACCATCGATATTCCATTACAACAACATGTCCAACAGATTATTCAAAACTATCACCGTGCTTTTCCAAAAGATGCGAACGCTGCGGTGTTCATTCTTGATCATCAAACCAATAAACCAGTAGTGTATTTAGCCTCTCGGGATTTTTACAACCAAGAGCAACATGGTTTCGTCGATTATATCCAAAGTGTCCGATCGCCTGGGTCCACCCTCAAGCCCTTCATTTATGGCTTAGGTTTTGATTTAGGCTTAATTAAACCGGATACTTTTGTGGTGGATGAAAGGCAACGTTTTGGTGCTTATGCGCCGCACAATTTTGATAAAGAACTCCATGGTATGGTACAAGTTCAAGAAGCGCTTCGTTTATCATTAAATATTCCAGTCATTGAACTGTTAAATAAAATTGGCGTGATCCGCTTTTTAGGTTTATTGAAAGAAGCTAATGTTCACCCACGTTTTCCTGCTTCGTTTGAAGGGCCGAGTCTAGCGGTAGGTTTGGGTGGAATTGGGATGCAATTAGAGCAGTTAGTCATGCTATATTCCGCTTTACCGCGTCATGGGCAAATATTGCCTATCTCTTATCTTGAAAGTGATGAGTTGGCCAATCCGACTACCTTATTATCAGCACGATCCTCTCAAATGCTAACTAATATTTTAGCTTATAGCTTAGAGGATGACGGTAGAACCATTTCATTTAAAACTGGAACTTCCTATGGCCATCGTGATGCATTGATGATTGGTTACAATCAACGTTATGTCGTGGGGATCTGGACGGGAATGCCAAATGGAGAGCCGATGGGCCCCATTTCTGCACGAGATCTTCTTTTACCGCTTTTAGCAAAGATATTTAAAATTTTGCCTGAAGCACCGCTGATAATGATCCCGCCTAATGAGGTTCCTGCGATTGCTCTTAAGGTTAATACTCAACCACTTGCTCAAAATGAACCACGGTTAATGTTTCCTATTAATGATACAGTGCTTGTATTAGAGTATGAAAATGAAAATTTAAAATCGATCCCGTTAACGGTGAAAGGGGGCACGCGGCCTTATACTTGGCTGGTCGATAATCAAATTATTGTTCAAAATAGTTGGCAGCAGCAGCAATTTTGGGTGCCACCTAATAGTGGGTTTTATACTATTGCGGTAATGGATGTGAATGGTAAAGTGGATAGAGCTAAGATTGAAATACAATAATATGAGTGTTCTATTCTAATTTTGTATCTAAATAAGGAAACTCTTCGTTAATTGCTTCTAATACTTTAGGGATATCCTTTTTACTTTTTACAATCAACAACACCGTATCATCACCAGCAATGGTGCCAAGGATCCCAGTATTTTTAGGATTTTTAGGGGAATACGATACGTATTTGTGATCAAAATAATAGGCTAGGCTATTCGCTTGCCCAGGGTGAACGTGCAACACAATAATACCAGATTCAGACAATTGAATATTCAAAATCGGCGGCAACACCGGCATATTATATTCAATGATTTTATACGAGCCTTCCACTTTAGCAATTTTAAGTTTTTTAAGTCGCCGCGAAAGTGTTGCTTGTGGGATATCAAATCCGCGTTCTTTAAGCAGTGCTTGTAGATCGGCTTGCTCGTGGATCACTTGATATTGCACCAAATTCAAGATATATCCATCAATTACATGATCGTGTGCCATTCAACCCCCCAAAATGACTATACTCTTCCCACTTTGCTTTTATGCTTTGTTGCCTGCGCGCTCTCGCCTTAGTCATGTATGAGTAAATACACTCCTGCGGCTCGAGAGCTTGGCGCCTCGCCTAAAAGCAAATTGGTTTGAGTATATATGAATGATAATGAAATTATATTCAAAAACGCTTGATCTGGCAATGGTGGATCGTTATACTCATTTTATGAATAAATATTGAATAGGGTATCACCATGAAAAAGTTAACCACCTTGATATTAATGACAATTCTATTATTAGTTTCTGGATGCAACCAGAATAACGAAGCTAACCAGATTAAATTTGCGGTCAGTCCAGAATATCCACCTTTTGAATATTTAAAAAATGGGGAACTGCACGGCTTTGATATTGATTTGGCAAAATTGATTGCACAAGAATTAGGCAAAAAAGCCGTTTTCGAAGAAATGCAATTCAGCACCATCATTCCAGCGGTTCAAAATAAACATGTGGATGTTGGGATCTCTACTATTACGGTGACTGACGACAGGAAAAAGCAAATTGATTTTTCCGAAATTTATTTCGTAGGTAGTATTGCCGTTGTGTTTAAAGCAACTCATCCAGTGACTGCTCTCAAAGAGTTACAAGGAAAAAAAATAGCATGCCAGTTAGGATCGGTGATGGAAATTTGGGCGAAACAACATGGGTTTTCTGATCATTTAATTGCGATGGATAGCAATATCCAGATCATTGAAGCGTTGAAAGCAGGGCATGTTGATGTTGCACTCATGGATGGGGTGCAAGGGATATTGTTTAGCAAGAAAAATCCTTCACTGGCAACGCAAACCATTGATCAATCCGAAGAAGGTTATGCTGTTGTTCTTCCAAAAGGTTCAGTGTTGTTAGCAGAGATCAACCAAGCTCTCAAAAATCTAAAAGCTAAAGGTGAAATTGCTAAGCTAGAAGAAAAATGGCTGAAAGGTGAGCTGCCATGAATTATGTTGAGATCTTTCTAGCCATTGGTCAAGGTCTTGTCTTAACAGTTGAATTATTATTGGGAGGGGCCTTTATAGGTTTAACTTTAGGAGTAGTTCTTGCGATACTGAGATATAAAAAGCACGTTGAAACCTGTATCAAAGTTTATATTTCATTAATAAGAGGCACGCCAGTTATTTTACAATTAAGCTTTTTTTACTTCGCGATCCCCAATGTGATCCATATGAAATTATCAATCCTCACGGCAGGGATCCTTACCTTAGGTTTAAATAGTTCAGCTTATGTTGCCGAAATTCTGCGATCAGGAATTGAAAGTTTACCTAAAGGACAGTTTGAGGCAGCTCAAACACTACAAATTTCTATTTGGCCAATGTGGAAAGATATTATTTTACCCCAGGTGATGCGTAATATTTTCCCCGCTTTAATTAATGAATTTATTTCTTTGTTAAAAGAAACGGCATTGATTTCCACCTTGGGCGGAATGGACTTAATGCGAAAAGCGCAATCGATTGCTTCGGAACATTTTACCTATTTTATGCCTATTTGCATGGCGGGAGTCTATTATTATTCTTTGGTGCTGCTAATTGAATATATGGGTAAGAAGATTGAAAAGGGGGTATTTCATGTTAAATATCATTGATGTTTCTAAGCAGTATGCTAAACAAGCAGTTCTAAATAATATTAATTTTGCAGTAGAAAAGGGGAGTGTCATTGGCCTTGCAGGGCATTCAGGAAGTGGTAAATCAACCTTATTAAGATCTATTCAAAAATTAGAAAATATTAATTCAGGCCAAATTCAGTTTTCAGGCACTTGTTCCTATATGTTTCAAGACTTTCAACTTTTCCCGCATATGACGGTGCTCGAGAATTTATGTTACGCTCCTAAACGAGTTTTTAACATGGATAGGAGTCATAGCAGTAAATGTGAAAAAGAAGCCTTAGATTTATTAACTGAGCTTGGGATCTCTGATAAAGCTGGTAGCTATCCCTTAAAGCTTTCCGGAGGTCAAAAGCAACGAGTTGCGCTTGCTAGATGTTTAATGATGAAGCCCAATATATTGCTTTGCGATGAGCCGACTTCTGGTTTAGATGTGGTGACAGTTAAAGACGTGATTGATTTGTTGGCTAAGGTTCATACTCTGGGTGTTACGATGGTCATTGCCTCACATGATTTGGATTTTTTAACGAAAATTGCATCAAGAATCATTGTGCTTAAACATGGGAGTAAAGTTGCGGATGTGGAATTGGGGAACCTTGATGATCCAGTAAATTATTTGAAAAAATTATATGACGAATAATATAAGTGGTTAAGATCTGGACGTTATTAGAAACGAGATCCCTCGTTACGCTCGGGATGACAACTTGAAGCGCGATGAAAATTTGCACTCTCAGCTTTACGGGACGGCACAGAGGCCGTCCCCTACACAGATCAAAGTTCTCGCCTGGAGCTTGTCATCCCGAGCTGAGATATCCCCACGAATTCTAAGCAACGTGTCTTCCCGGAATTTTGCGTAGCAAAATATCCGGGATCCAGGGGGTTTTACGACTAGTCACCTATAAGGCCACTGGATCCCTGCTTTCGCAGGGGTGACAAAAATACTGAATTTTACAGAAATTTCATTTCGTGGGGATCGTTCAGATCCCGAGCGTAGCGAGGGATCTCCTTAGGATTACTTCACTCCAGCCAACAGAGATATGCCTATAGGTTTTTTCTTGATGATTTATCCTTCTAAGTATCCAAGGTTGAAATAGGTTTTTTCCTTGCCGTTCGATGCCGTTCGCGTAATTCGATATCAATATATCTATCAGTAGTCGCACTGGAACCATGGCCTGCATCGTCACGTACGTGTTCACGTGGACGATGTTTAACGTCGTCAGAGATCCCAGTATGGCGTAACCAGTGTACCGTGGCTTCATTAAGTGAATCAGCATCCTCAACGTGCCCATCGTTTTTAAGCCTAAGAATGGCATCGTCAAAACAATTTTGAACGATTTCACGAATATAAGAAATGTTGCTAATAGGACCTTTGCCTTTAATTTTTGGTAGAAGGGGCGAGGTATCAGCAGGGGAAGGTAATGCCGAGAAACCCAGATGCTGACGATACCGTTTTAAGCTTTTGAGCATCCTATCGCTTACCGCAATTTGCCGTTCCTTATTACCTTTGCCGACGGTGGTAAACCACCAACAATTTTCATGATCACGGTGAAAATCACACATTTTAGGTACCCAACGTTCACTGGCCGCTAATTCAGAAATCCGTAAATACATTGCATAAAGCGCTGTCATGATAAAAAGTGTGCGTTCGTGAGTGATTGGATTATTTTGTGCTAGTTGTTCCGCAGTTTCAACCACATAATCCCATTGTAATTCGGTAAGTCGGCGAATTTTCGGCTTGCCTTGACGTTTACGTAAAAATTTACTTTTTTGACGAATATGCATCACAGGATTAATTTCAGTGTATTCTTCCTGAATTAAGAAATTATAGAAACTACTTAAAATAGCAAATATTTCACGCAAAGCAGTTTGTGATAATTCATATTGTTTAGGATTGGCTTGTTTCCCAAGGCGTGAGGCTGCTTTAGAAACAGTTGCAACAAAAGGGCGCCATTCTGAGTTAGGTATTCGTACTGCTTCTTTTTCAATATATCGAGGGACTTTTTTAATCCCAATCCAACTCAGTGGCGGTTCTTGACAAAAAGCTAAGTAATCTTCAATGTCCTGTCGACGCAAATCTTTCACTGGTTTATTCGCAATGAGCCATGACCAATGTAATAATCTTTCCACTTCACGACGGTAAGCATTAAATGTGGCTTCGCTGCCATTGTATGCTTTTAAAAATGCCTTTGCATGAATATAATCATGCGTTGAATCGGGAACTTGAGAAATATTTTGTAAGTTATTCTTTTCCAAAAAACTTATTGAATCAAATAAAGGTAGCGGAGCATTAATATTATTATTCATTTTCTTGCTATAACATAAGTTAGTTAATTATTAAATACTAACATATTTTATTGTTAAATATCAATTTAATGAGCTGCTCGGAAGATTTATTAGACCACTTGCCCAGCCGCCCATCCTGACGACCACGCCCATTGAAAATTATAACCCCCTAACCACCCTGTGACGTCTAACACTTCCCCAATAAAATAGAGACCTTTTACTGCATTGCTTTCCATGGTTTTAGATGAAATAGCGTGACAATCCACCCCGCCTAAAGTCACTTCTGCCGTACGATAACCTTCGGTACCGTTGGGTTTAATAGACCATTTTTGGAATAGCTCTGAAATTCGTTCAAATTCAGCATAGGTAAATAATTGAAGGGGTTGATTGGCTTTTTCTTCATCTAAGAATATGAGCACGATACGTTTGGCAATAAATTGGCTTAAAAATTCTTTTAAACTTTGGTTGGGTCGTTGCCTTTGCCCTAATTTAAGGGATTCTACTAAATTTTTATTTGGCATTAAATTAATAGAAAGGGCTTCGTTAAGTTTCCAGTAATTGGAGATCTGCAAAATAGCGGGGCCACTTAATCCGCGATGGGTAAATAAAATATTTTCATGAAAATGGTTATTTGTGGTAGTGACGATGCTATCGCAACTAATGCCGGATAATATAGCATATCGTTCCTTTTCTTCTGGATGTAATGTGAAAGGAACCAACCCTGCGCGCGTTGGCCACACCTTGATGCCAAATTGCTCGGCAATTTTGTAACCAAAGCCGGAAGCGCCCATCGTAGGAATAGAAAGGCCGCCACTGGCAATGACCAGTGAGTGACACCCATATTTTTCTTGATCGCTTTGCAAGAGGTAATAATTATCTTTGATTTTTTCAATGCTTTTAACAGGCTCGTTCAAATGAAGCGTAACACCCGCTTGCTCACATTCTAAAAGTAACATATCCAGAATTTCTTTTGATTTATGATCGCAAAAAAGTTGACCATGATTTTTTTCGTGAAATGCAATGTGATGCTTTTTTACTAAATCAATAAAATCCCATTGGGTATAGCGACTTAAGGCAGATTTAAAAAAATGAGGGTTATGAGAAAGATAATTTTCAGGATGAATATGCTTATTGGTAAAATTACATCTGCCACCACCTGACATTAATATCTTTTTGCCAGGTTTATTTGCATGTTCAATCACTAATACTTTGCGACGACGTTTGCCTGCTTCAATCGCGCACATTAACCCAGCAGCACCTGCGCCAATAATAATCACATCAAAGGAGATCATATCCATTAAATGACGTTTAAATCCTTTTGTAGCATGCAAATACTTCCCCCACACAAGTTTAAAAGCTAGAACAGGGACATTATCATCGCCAAATTTTAAAAGCAAGAATTAGCTTTATCGTGAGTACGAATATCGAAATCTCAGGTGCATGTCAACATTAATGGTTGTATCTACTTAAGACAATAACATACACGGAACTTTTCTATCACTAAAATGACTAATATTTAGTCAAACTAAGATAATCGTGACATCCTGATATCAGAAAATACTTTAGGAGGATCAAATGAAAACAGGTGCAAATAAAGGTGTAAATAAAGGATTTGTTGATTTCTTTAATCGTGAGTTGTCAAATTTTAACCCTGAAAAGCCTGTATTATCCCCGACATTAAATGAATTTTTAACGAATAGGGCTGAGAATAAACAACATTCTGAACTGATGGTTTCGCTGGATCAAATAAGACTTTCTCTGGAGCAACAAAGGCCTAAAAAGGAAGAGGATATTAAAAAATATGATGCTTTTGTAATTTTAATCATTGCCAAAATATTTCCAAAAATATTCTCTGGGATGAAAAGAGGACAGTATAAGGATGTGTTGAAAGAGTTATCAACATTATATCAAAATGCAGATCAAAATAAAGATCAAAATAAAGATAAAACTAAAACGGAAGCCATCTTAATGTTAATTGAGGCTCTTTATAATAATTTGCAAAATCTCAAACAAAATGCTGCTTTTAGAATAGCTTTATTTCAATTTATTCCAGAAGCTGCAACTGTATTTGACCAACAATTCCTGAGATATGAGTTATCTGCTTTTTCAGAACAACAAATACAGTCCGGTAGGTTGGAAGCATTTTTAGAAAGAAGTCCCCGAGAAGAAATAGTTCTTGCGCTTAAATCATTAAGAGAAAAAACAGATATAAAAGCAGACAATACCATGTATAATTCATTTGTAGCCTTTTTTCTTCAGAAGAAATTTCCAACGCTTATGGAAAAGTTAAGGAATAAAAATATTGGAAATATTATGAGTAACTTATGGAATGAATATCAAACAGGGGATGATCTTAAAAAAGAAATCATTTGTGAGTTAATTGTTATGCTTGCAAATAACTTAAATATTCCGCAACAAATAGGGATTTTTATACTTGAATTGCAAAACACTTTTTTAAAAAATCCTTCTGAGGATCTCTCCCAATTAACAGAATTAGTAGGTGATTTACAAATTAGAGCACAGGGTCTAGATAAGCCATTTGGCAGACGAGGAACTAAAGGAGAGGCCCAAGACAAGCCCATTAGCAGACGCCCATTCACAGTGACGCATCAAGTCCAGAAAGCTGCAGAAACTGCTAAGGTTATTGCTCTTACACCCGATGAAGAAAGGATGATGGGGATCATGAAAGATGAAGGTCTTGCTCATCAGCTATATTTGGTTGATGTAGTTGATAACGCCACTCTTTTTGATAAAGACTTACCTATTATCATAAATTTATTAAGAAAAGATCAAGTAGACAGGGAAATTCTTAGCAACTTTTACCATTCTTTAAAAAGTAAGATAAATGGTTTTTTTCCGGATCGAACAGATCTTTTAACTAAATTGGATAAATTTATTCTACCTCATTTGTGGCAAAAACCCAGTTCAGAGACACAAACACCTCGAACAGAAAGGGCACAACCTCTTTTAGGTTCTAGCCGATTAACTGCTGGTTTAGTAGTAGATAATCCAAAACGAGACGCAACCCCAGCGAAACAAAGTGAAACAGCTAAAAAACGTTCTTCTTCTCAAACAGCAGGGGATTTAATTGCACCACTTACAGGTTCAAAAAGAGTACAATTACAACAAAGCTTACCATTGAAAAGAGCGCAATCTAAGCAATCAAGATTATTACGACCAACAGAACCTCCACCCGAACCTCCTAGATCTCCTGAACAACCACCTAAAAGACGTTCCACTTCTCAAGGAGGAAAGAAACATTAAATTTGGCTCAAATTTTTATTATCATCAGCTGATAAAGGCTGTATTTAGACATCTTTTTTAATTCTTTTTAGAGGCCTCTGAAGTTGAACCCCTGAGGGATCTACCTTTTCTTCTTCATGAGGTCTTTTTCTGGATCCAAAAGGCCTCATAAGTTGAACCCCTGAGGGATCTACCTCTATTTCTTCAAGAGGTATTTTCTTGGATTTAAAAGGCCCCTCAGACGGAAGAGGGCGATCTTCCTCTTTTTTCCTGGAAAAGGTAAGCCAGGCTGGAAGAAAATTAAATACAGGGGCGTACCATGGTTGTGGGGGTTGGCTGGATTGAATGGATCTGCTGAATTCTAATTTAACTTCGTCTATTTTTGATTTCATGTCGGTATCTAGGTTTGGATCGTTTTCAAGAAGGCAACATAAATAGTGAATTAGTTCATTTAAAGATGGCCGTTCAGCAGGGTTAGGGGATAAATATTTTCTGATCATCTGATCGTATGCAGCGGGACCAAATTTTACCTTGTGCTGATTTAGATACTCGCGCAAAGGGATCTCATCAATAAAAAGGCCGTTATAGACCCTGTCGGGTATCTCAGTTGGTATAAGTCCTTCAAGCAAAAGACTGCAGACCAATGCATAAATATCCGAAGCTTTAGAGTATCGCTTTTCATCTAGGATTTCTTGAGCCAAGAACCATATCGTTCCTATTACCTTTTTTTCATTAACAGATTCTCCTCCCTGAGGCACCTCCCTTGCGACATCATAATCAAGAAATTTAACATCAATGTCATAAGGATTATTCGGATTAATCGTAAATGAAATATTTTCAGGTTTGATATCGATATGGATAATGTTGATTTTGTGGAGTGAATGTAATATAAGGCACATTTTAAGTGCGACTAGTTGAGCTTGCGTAGGATCCAGAGTATGTTGATATAAATCTGGTCCTGCCCATGGCATTACTGTATAGCGTTTATGTGGAACATCCTTACCTCTAAAGCGCATATCAGAATTACTGCGTTGCCCACGGGAAAGAATCAAACCTACTTTTTTGCCTATTTTAACCGCTTCTGAATTTTCATCGCTCAAATCAGCAGCTTCTATTTTTATCGCACGTAATTTTCCATCCAGCGTTAGCGCCTGCTTTACATCTGCATAAGAACCTTGCCTTGGTACAAAAACTTCTTTATTTGAGAGCGCGTAAATGACATCGTCGATTATAATAAATGAAAAATCAGCCCTTTCGAATAGAATTTAATTCTAATTATTTTAAGGCGAGGGAGCGGCGTTTTTCCATTGCTTTTTGAATTCGACTTTTCCCTTGAACCCCAATCCCATACCCGTGATAAGAGCAGTTATCACGGGTATTAAAACAGACGCACATTCTAGCTTCAACTGCAACATTGATCTCTCTACTTATTGTTGAACGATAAAAATTTAATGAAATATTCCTTGGTTGCTGCTTAATAAATATTGCGGGCTCTTATCTTATATTTAATTAGTAATCCGAAATTTCCCATAATATCTTATTACCATTATCTCGCAAATATTCTGAACATATTTTATCCGCAGCAAGATATTCGTCCCATCTTACAGAAGTAAATTAATTCCTGTTTATATGCTTATCTGGTGTGATAGTTATCATGAAACCAAGACCTTTCATAATAGCTCCAAAAGTATCTAACTTAGGATTTCCACTACTTGATAACGTTTTATACAAACTTTGTCTATTAAGATGAGATTTTTTAGCAAGCTCAGAAATGCCACCACGAGCTTTTGTTACATTTCTGATTGCCAGTAAAAATGCGTGAAAATCATTATCCAACTGATACTCATCAAACGCCGCCTGTAAATATGCTGCTGCTTCTTTAGGATCTCTTAATGAGTTTAAGAGATTATCTTGATAACTGGCTGTGTTCTCCAGTATTTTTCGTCTACTCATTACATCGCTCCTTTAATTCTTGCCAAAAACATATCGCTTTTTTAATATCTTTGTTTTGGGTGCTTTTATCACCACAATCAATTGTCGCCTATTGGCGACAACTTGTCAACTGCCAATTTAATGGTGATTTGAGAGTAAATATGAACGCATCATAAGGCCATTGTTTATTCTTGTATAAACGCGTAAATAGGGCTGACAGTCTGGCGAGGGAGCCAGGAAACAATGAGGTGATGCTTTAAGTTATATTATCTCCTTAATTGCCATTCGTGATGTGCTCTAAAGAGAATTTACAGGTTTGGGACCTTGCCAATACGACAGTCATTTTATACCCGAGATAATGAGAGTTATCAGTGAATCCTACGCGACAACTCCCTGGCAGGCACCGAGGGGAAATAGCATTGATATGTTT
>JBIOEB010000019.1:0-24292 GCA_044445585.1 Candidatus Berkiellales bacterium | reverse complement strand
GCGCCAAGCGAACGAAGCCCCAGGAGTGTACGCTTTGGTACACGACTGGGGTGAGAGAGCGCAGGCAACAAAGCATAAAAGTAAAGTGGGAAGAGTATAGCATTTATTTTTTAGATGCCGCGCTAAACATCCAAATAGCTAACACTAATGCCACTATTCCACCATAGAGTGACCAATTTACTGGAACAATAAAATGATTCACAACAATTACCCAATGTTTTGAGAAGTATCTTAACGCATGGACAATCGCCATCGCCAAAAATATCAGTCCTGATACCGTTAATGCAACATTTTTCATCATTTTCTCCTTAAAGGTTTACCATTTCAAAAATAGATGCGGCTCCCATCCCTGTTCCAATGCACATTGTTTCTAACCCATAACGCATGCCGCGTCTTCTTGCACCATGAATTAATTTGGTAGCTAAAACAGCGCCCGTTGCCCCAAGCGGATGGCCTAATGCAATCGCCCCGCCACATGGGTTTACCTTTTCCTTAGGTAAAGATAACTCCTTAATCACCGCCAAACTTTGTGCAGCAAAGGCTTCATTTAATTCGATCCAATCGATTTCACTTAAAGTGATCCCGGTGCGCTGTAATATTTTTGGTACCGCTGCAATAGGGCCTATCCCCATGACTTCGGGTGCCACTCCTGCTACCGTAAATCCTTTAAATTTTGCAATAGGCTCTAATTGATATTCGTCCATTGCCCGTTCACTCATTAACAATAATGCTGCAGCACCATCGCTCATTTGCGAACTATTTCCGGCAGTGATGGTCCCTTGCTGCGCAAACACCGTTGGTAATTTACTTAACGTTAATAAATTGGTATCACTGCGCGGACCGTGATCTTCTGATATTATTTGACTCATTGTTTGGATCTTTTTTGTGCTCAGATCAGGGATAGCATGAGTCACTTCAATTGGAATGATTTCGTCAACAAATTCTTCTTGATGAATTGCTTGCAATGCTTTTTGATGGCTTTCTAATGAAAATTGATCTTGATCTTTTCGAGAAATATTCCACTTTTTAGCCACGATTTCAGCGGTGATCCCCATGCTATAAGCAATTTCGGAATTTTCAGGCGATTCAAAGTACTGGGGATTTGCTGCAAAATGATAGCCGCCCATGGGGACCAGGCTCATGCTTTCTACGCCACCCGCGATCATTAAATCTGCTTGCCCTAAAGCAATGCGATCAGCTGCCATGCTGATTGCTTGTAACCCTGAAGAGCAAAAACGATTGAGTGTGATCCCAGGCACCGTGTTTGGAAATCCCGCTAAAAGCAAAGCAATTCGGGCGACATTCATTCCTTGCTCTGCCTCTGGCATAGCGCAACCAATGATGACATCTTCAATTTTTTCTAATGGAATGTGGGATCTGCTTGCCATCAGCCCTTTTAACACTTCGCTTAAGAGATCATCTGGTCTTTTATGGCGAAAAACCCCTTTAGCTTTACACACTGGCGAACGAACCGCTGCTGCGATATAAACTTCTTTTTGGGAATGGTCCATGAGTTCTTTCCTTGTCATTAATTTCGCAGTGGTTTTCCTTGCTCGAGCATGTATTTAATTCGATCGAAGGTTTGAGGGGTTTCAAGCAAGGCAAAAAGGCCCTCTCGTTCTAAATTGAGGATCCAATCTTCATCTACCAAGCTTCCCATTTCGAGGGGTCCACCACAAAGAATATTGGCAATTTTTGAACCTAACATAAAATCAAAATCCGATATAAATTCGCCCTGTCGTAAATTGACTAGAGCGGTTTGAAAATTGGCAATTCCTGTGCTGCCTACCACGGGAAATTTAGGTTTAAGCGGCGGATGGTAGCACTCATCTGCCAACGCTTTGGCATGCTTTTTAGCAACAAACAAAAGTTCATCGGGGTTCATCACGATGTGATCCGCTGCTGTTAAATAATTAAGCTTTGTCGCATCCAAGGCACTCGTTGATACTTGTGCGGTGGTGATTTGTTTAAAATATTGCTTTAGCGGTTGAAAGATATCCCCATCCGTTGCTTTACGCGCAGCACGTAAAGCTAATTCCGTACAACCCGATCCGCCCGGTAACAAACCAATACCCACTTCAACTAATCCCATATAGGTTTCAAAAGTGGCCACTCTTTTGGCTGCATGCATGCTAATTTCACAACCACCGCCTAATGTTAAGCCACGTAAAGCAGCGACAATAGGAATAGTTGCATAGCGCACAGCCATCGCGGTATTTTGAAAAGCATGGACTGCCTTTTCGATAAAATCCATTCGACGTTGTGATAGCGCATCTACAATCTGATTTAAATTTGCCCCTACACTAAAATCAGCATTATCACGCTGCCAGATCACCAAAGCATCAAAATCTTTTTCTGCACGTTGGATCGCCTCTTGAAAGCCTTCAAGCGCTTCTAGAGTAATAGAATTTCTTTTTGTTTTGAAACTCAGAATAGGAATGTTATCGTTTAATTTCCAAAGTCTGATTGCCGAGGTTTCAAAAATGGTTTCCCCTTCTTCTTGAGGATCAGTGAGCAATCGCTCGGGAAAAAGTTGTCGACGATATACGGGGAGCTCTGAACGGGGTTCAAATGTTTTGGCATTCGGAGAAAAAGCCTTACCCATCTGGTAAGGACCATTAAATTTTTTATCTTTTACCCATTCGGGTAAGGGTTGTGAACTCATCGTCAGCCCAAGGTGAATTTCATTTTCAATTAAGTGCGTGAGTGATTGCCACCCGGCCGATTGCCACGTTTCAAAAGGACCTTGCGCCCAACCATAACCCCAACGCATTGCTAAATCAAGTTCCCTTGCGGTATTTGCTATACCTTGTAAATGATACCCACAGTAATGAAAAAGATCGCGAAAGATCCGCCACAGAAATTGCGCTTGGGCGTGGTGTGATTGATTAAGGGCCTTAAAACGTTCTTCAACATTTTTTTGATTTAAGATTGCCAACACCTCTTGCTCGACATGCGCTTGTAATGGACGATAATGTTGATCATAAAAATCATAAACTAATATTTGCTTCCCTTCTTTTTTATAGATCCCTGCCTGAGTTTTCTGCCCTAGAGAACCACGTTCAATTAATTTTGTGATCCAATCTGGGATCACAAAATAAGATTTCCACGGATCGTCTTTTAACGATCCACTTAAAGTGTGAATGACATGCGCCATGGTATCTAAACCCACCACATCCATGGTTCTAAAGGTGGCACTTTTTGGGCGACCCATTAAAGGCCCGGTTAATGCATCGACCAAATCCGGGGCAAGACCAAGCTCTTGTGCATGGTGAATGGTAGATAAAAATGCAAAAACTCCAATGCGATTCCCAATAAAATTCGGGGTGTCCTTGGCGTGGATCACGCCTTTTCCGAGTCTTGACACTAAAAAGGTTTCTAGATGATTTAACAAAATGGGATCCATTTCAGGATGCGAAATAATTTCGATTAATTTCATATAACGAGGTGGGTTAAAGAAATGGATCGCACAAAACCGTTGACGAAGTGTTTGAGGTAAGGTTTCACCTAATTGTTTAATCGATAAACCAGAGGTATTCGTCGCAAAGATGGCATGCTCGTTGATAAATGGAATTATCTTGGCATAAAGATTTTGTTTCCAATCCATTCGCTCAGCGATGGCCTCGATGATCAGATCACAATCCTTGAGTTTGGCAACATCGGTATTATAATTTGCCGGAACAATAAGTTTTTCAATTCCATCTACACCCAGCGGCGTGGGTTTTAATTTTTTGAGGGCTAAAATAGCATGTTCCACGACCGCATTGGGATTATCTTTTTCAGAGGGTAAATCGAACAAAACGGTTTCAACACCCGCATTGACTAAATGCGCGGCAATTTGAGCTCCCATCACCCCTGCGCCTAACACCGCTGCCCGTCGAATGCTTAATTTTTGCGTGGGATCCACTATTTAAACTCCTTGTCACTCATTCTCACTTCCCAGCCTTTATCAGCGACAAAGCGATCACCATAGCGTTCGGTAAATTCATTTAACAAATTCAGCACTTTCTCTTTGCTTTGAAAATGGATAGCCGTTAAAGGGCCCCCTCTAAAGGGTGGGAAACCAAAGCCAAAAATGCAGCCAGCATCGATCAAGTCGCTATTTTGCACAATTCCTTCTCTTAAACAGGCAACCGCTTCATTAAATAAACGTAGGGTTAACCGATCAATAATATCTTGCGGAGCAGGAGTATTATTCGCGATTTTAGGTTTAATCAGTTTGCCCTTTTCATATTGATAAAACCCTTTTCCTGATTTGCGACCTAATTCTCCACGATTAACATATTCTTTTAATTTACTTGGAATGTTTTTGCTATCGTGAATTAATTTTTCTAAAGAAGCTAAGCAAACATCAAGACCAACCGTATCGGCAAGTTCAACGGGGCCCATCGGCATACCATATTCTTTAGCGGCTTTATCAATTAGTACCGCTGGGATCCCTTCTTCGAGTAAAATCATCGCTTCTAGCATATAGGGAAATAAAATACGATTTACTAAAAACCCCGGGGAACTTTTCACGGGTAAAGGCAGCTTGTCAATTTTACGAACAAAACTTAGGGTGTTTTCCATAACAACAGGCAAAGTATCCTTTGCATGGACGACTTCGACGAGTGGCATCTTCGCCACAGGATTAAAAAAGTGGATCCCAATTAATCGTTTGGGTTCATTCATCACCGTGCGAATTTCTTCAAGCGGAATAGTTGACGTATTCGTGGCTAAGATGGCATCTTTTTTCGCTTTATGTTCCAGCTCACCAAAAAGCACTTGTTTCGCAGCTAATTTTTCAGTGATCGCTTCGATGATCACATCTGCCTGTGACACACCAATGCCTTGTGGATCTGGGATCAAGCGATCCATGACGGCATCAATTAAATATTTTTCTTTTAATTGTTTGCTGGCCATTTGATAGGCTCGTTTTACGGCGTCGCCAATCATTTTTGGCGCTTGATCTTGTAAGGTCACTTTAAATCCGCGTAAAGCACACCAGGCGGCGATATCCCCTCCCATCACGCCTGCCCCAACGACATGAACGTGCTTAGGTTGAAAATTGATCCCTTTCGCTAATCCTTTAAGTTGTTCTTGCAAAAAGAAAACTCTGACTAAATTTCGCGACGTATCAGAAACCAGTAATTCGCTGGCAGTTTTTCCTTCAATTTGCAAAGCTTGTGGATCTTTTGATCCAACCTCCACCCAGTTCTCCACAATTTGATAAGGTGCAGGATAATGGTTCGCACTGATTTTTTTAGATAATTGATTCGTTAACCATTTTCCGAGCAACGGCCTTGCCAAACTGCTTTCTAATGGTTTTTGCCAAGTAACAGAAAATGATTTTTTTTCTGGGGAACCCATTACAATCGCTTTCGCTGCCTTTTTGAGTAACCTTGCGGGTACCGCTTCATTAACCAGCCCCATTTTTTTAGCCGCTTTAGCAGCAATGGTTTTGCCAGTGAGCATCAACTCCATGGCAGAAATCACTCCTACCAATTGCGGTAAGCGCACCGTACCACCCCACCCAGGATGGATCCCCAATTTGACTTCCGGCAATCCTAAACGAGTTTTAAGCGAATTTTCAGCAACTCGATAACGGCAGGCCAATGAGAGCTCTAATCCACCGCCCAAGCACAATCCTTCGATCATTGCTACGGTGGGAATATTAACCTGTTGCAGTTGATTAAAAATATCTTGCCCTTTTTGGATCACTTGGTGCGCATCATCAAACGTTTGCATTTTTTTAAATTGATTAATATCGGCGCCGACAATAAATCCGGTCTTTTTGAGTGAATAAATCACCGCCCCTTGCGCGCCTGTTTTTCCAATGTTTTGAATAATGCCTTCAAATTCGCGCATCGTCGCATCATTTAAAGTATTCACTGCGCTGTCTTTTTGATTAAACCCTATCCAAAGGATATTATCTTCATCAATTTGACAAGACCAATGTTGGGTATTATTTAAATTTTGTTGATCCATTATCGTCCTCATACCTTTTCCAATAACATTGCACCACCTTGTCCTCCGCCGATGCAAAGGGTCGCCATGGCATACCGGTTGTTATTATTCTTCATCATTTGCGCACAATGTAGTACCAAGCGTGCTCCCGTCGAACCTACCGGGTGACCCATCGCAATAGCTCCCCCATGCGGATTTAATTGTTCGATCTTAATTTGACCTAAAGCAGACGATAACCCTAATGCCTCTTGGCAAAATGCGGGATCTTCAGCCGCTAATTGACAGGCGATAATTTGCGCGGCAAAAGCTTCGTTAATTTCAATATGCGCAATATCCTCAAAGCCAAGTTGATAACGCTTTAAGATCGGTGCCATAGCATGAACAGGACCTAACCCCATGATCGCGGGATCGAGTGCCGCCCAAGCAGTATCAATTATTTTAGCTAACACCGGCAATTGATATTTATTGACCGCCGCTTCACTTGCCAAAATAACCCAAGCTGCGCCATCGGTGATCTGAGAGCTATTCCCAGCAGTAATATCACCAAATTTTTCGAAAGCCGGTTTTAGTTTACTTAATTTTTCGGGGGTTGCATCTGATCTCACCCCTTCATCTTGGTCAAATACCGTACCATCGTTAGCATAAATGGGCACAATTTCAGACAATAAGCCTGTGGCTTGTGCTTCAAGTGTTCGCTGATGACTTAATGCTGCATACTGATCCATTTCTTTACGCGAAACATTAAAACGATACGCCAATTCTTCAGCGGTTTGGCCCATATTTAGATTGACCACCGGATCGGTAAGCCCTTTTAAAATACCGATGATCGGAACCAAGAATGAAGGCCTAAATTGTAAAGTGGTTTTAAGTTTTTTGCTTAAAGTTTTGGCTTGATTAAAACGTCCTAACCAGGTTGTCATCGGCGGATTTAGTAATAGCGGGATCCGACTCATCGCTTCGGTTCCTCCCGCTAATACTAAATCACTTTTTCCACTGGCAATATTTCTTGCCGCACACTCGATGGCTTGTAACCCAGAAGCACAATTGCGTTGTACGGTCCACGCGGGCACTTTGTTACTGCAGCCTATTCTTAACGAGATCACCCGTGCAATATTGGCTTCTTCTTCACTGGGACTAGCACAACCCACGATGACTTCATTAAATTTATCTGGAGTAAAAGGTTGCCGTTGGAGTAAAGGCTTTGCAGCACCAATGGCTAATTCAGCCGCCGAAAAAGGCCCTGGAACGCCTTTTGCCTTAAGATAGGGCGTTCTTGCGCCATCAACAATATACACAACCCGTTCGTTTTGTTTAGTCTCTTGCATGTTGCTTGCTTCCTAATGCATAGTCCAAGGGAAACTCATCTACTGAAATGGCACGTTTGCGAAGCGTGTCAAATTCTTTGATTTTATGCGCCTCGTTTTGATCGATAATATTCAGATCAAGCGCGGTTTGAATTTGTTGTTCAAACGAGCTTTGTTTGTTAATTTCTTTTTTCTTAATGGCACGCGAAATTTTTTCCAACGCACCTTGTATTGACATCAATTGATTAAAAGTAACTTCAATTAAACCGGTTTGATCATCGCCCGTTTTCCCCACAAAACATAGATGGGTCATTTTAAGACGACATTCAGGCGAACTTTGTAAAGTGTGCACCATTTGTTGCGCCAGTTTATCCTTAGGCGGCGAAAAAACTTTACCATAAGGAAAAGTAAACCATTTTAATAATGACCCTATAACTTTATGAGGATAATTTTGGAAAAAACCAAAAAATGCATTTTGTATTTGGACAAGACAATTTTGCAAGATCCACTCAACCATGGGCCATTCTGACTTTTGACGACCTTCATCGTGATAGTATTTTAGTGTGGCTGAAGCTAAATAAAGTTGACTTAAAATGTCACCTAATCTGGCAGAAATATTTTCTTTACGTTTGAGATCTCCACCCAATGTTAACAGTGCCACATCGGCACATACCGAAAGAGCCGCGCTCATCCAATTTATTTTTTTAAGGTAAAATTTAGCCCCATCGCTTACGTTCACAAAACTTAAACGCCCCAAACTTAAAGAAAACCCAAAGCATCTTGCGAAATTCGACAAACAATAACCAACGTGTTTCATACTATTTTTATCAAAATGCTTTATTCCTAGTCGCTTATTTTGCGCAAACAGCTCCACGGCTTTTAATTCTTCTTTCACATAAGGGTGACAACGAATGGCGCCTTGGCCAAAAATAATTAAATTTCGCGTTAAAATATTAGCCCCTTCCACGGTTATCGAGATCGGCAGCGCTTGATATCCCCTGCCAATATAATTATTAGGCCCCATCATAATGCCACGACCACCATGAATATCCATGGCATCATTGACTACTTTTCGCGCTAATTCTGTCATATTATATTTTGCAATGGCCGTAGCAACCGCTGGACGAATGTGATTTTCAAGTGGTAACACGGTAAAAACCCGGGTTGCTTCTAATAAATAAGTGTGCCCGATAATTTGAGCCAACACTTTTTCAACGCCTTCAAATTGAGCAATCGAAAGATTGAATTGACGTCGAATAGTCGCGTAAGCACTTGTCATTCGACAAGCTAACATCCCACTTGCAGTACTTAAAGCAGGTAACGAAATGCCTCGACCTGCTGCTAAACATTCCATCAGCATGCGCCAACCTTGGCCAATCATTTTACTCCCACCAATGATCCAATCTAAAGGAATAAATACATCTACACCACGTACCGGTCCATTCATAAATGCCAAATTTAGCGGTAAATGTCGAGCCCCCGTAGAAACGCCTGGATGATTTTTAGGAATTAAACAAAGCGTGATCCCTAAGTCGGTTTTGTCTCCTAACAAACCATCGGGATCAAACATTTTAAAAGCCAAGCCAATCACGGTCGCAACGGGCGCTAAGGTGATATATCGTTTATCAAAATTTAAACGAATGCCAGTCACTTCTGTTCCCTCAAAGATCCCTTTGCACACCACACCACTATCGGGGATGGCACTAGCATCGCTGCCGGCTTCTGGGCCCGTTAAAGCAAAACACGGAATGTCTATTCCTTTGGCAAGTCTCGGTAAATAATATTCCTTTTGTTCAGTAGTACCATATTGCAACAACAATTCTCCTGGGCCTAATGCGTTTGGAACCATCACTGTCACTGCAGCACTGATACTACGTGTTGCAATTTTAGTGATCACGCAGGAATGCGCATTGGGACCATATTCAAGTCCGCCATATTGTTTAGGAATAATCATTCCTAAAAAACCTTCTTTTTTGATATATTCCCATACTTCCGCAGGTAAATCACAATCCTCATGCACGATTTTCCAATCATCTAACATACCACATAGTGTTTCTACTTGATTATCTAAAAAGGCTTGTTCTTCTGGCGTGAGGTGCGCTTTAGGCATTGCCAGCAATTTCTTCCATTGCGGTTTGCCTTGAAATAATTCTTTTTCCCACCAGACTTCGCCAGCTTCAATGGCTTCCTTTTCGGTTTGACTCATTGCCGGAAGAACACTTCTAAACCAAGAAAACACATATTTTGTGAAAAGTTGTGAGCGCAGCCAAGGAATATTTAAAGGAATAAAAACGATAAGATAAAGCGGCAAAACAATCCAAACGCTGGGTCCCATCCACCCTAAGAGGTGAGATAGGTATATTAAAATAGCAATCAAAGGGCTCCACACCCACAACGGCACTCGCCAAAAAGCAATTCCCCAAAATACTGTTAAACAAAAGATGACGATGGACAATGCGATCATAGTGTTTTAACCCTTCTGCAATACATGCCATTTACACCCTTTACAAGTCTGCAGACATGTTATAAAGATGACATATAAAGATACCAATGATATGTTAAACATATAGACTGTTAATCTGTCATATACGAGGAATGTATGCGTCACCATGAGTACCCAGTAATCGGTGACTGGTATGCAAATAAAGAAATTAACGACATATTCGAGGTGGTTGCCTCTGATGAAAAGGATGATTATGTTGAAATACAACATTTTGCAGGTGAAATTGAAGAACTTGACCTTGAAACGTGGTATGAACTTGATCTAAGGCATATCCCTGAACCCGAAGATTGTTCGGGGCCTTTCGAGGTAGGAAGCGAAGAACTAGGCTACCCCGACGACACTATTCATCCAGAAGATTGGTCTGGTCCACTTACTGATATCGAACCTGACAAACTCTTGTGAAAAATTCACCCCCTAAACTTTGCTAAAATGCCAAACTCAATTTAATATTAATAGGTAGATAAATTGTTAGTGAAGCTTCGTAATTCTATGTAGTTGTTGTGAGCGAAGTTGGCGAATTGTAGATCCTAGCGCTATATTGGATCTGTATCTTTGAACAGGAAGCAAAGCTATGCCCACAAGTTCCTCTCCACAAACACTGACTTTAACACGTCGGCAAACAGAAGTTCTCGAAGTAATACGAAATCATATTGAAAATACCGGTGCCCCACCCACCCGTGCAGAAATTGCTAAAACTTTAGGTTTTCGATCGGTGAATGCCGCTGAAGATCATCTTAAAGCGCTTGCACGCAAAGGTGCCATTACTTTGTCGCCTGGTACTTCACGTGGTATTCAATTAGCACGAGAACATGGAATTGGCTTACCGATCGTTAAATCGCCTTCTGCAGATGGCCCTATTTTCGAAGAGAAAAATTTTGACGGCAGAATGCGTATACAAAATGAATTTTTTAGCCCCAAGCCTGATTATTTACTGCAAATTCAAGGGATCAGTTTATCTGAAGCCGGCATTAAAGACGGCGATCTGCTTGCAGTGCACTGCAGCGATCGTGCTGAGAATGGCAAAATAATTATCGCAAGGGTGAATAATAAAGTCGTGGTCAGACGTTACTTCCGTAACGGGGATCAAATTGAACTCAAAGCAGAAAACCCAGATTTTCCTCCCATCGTACTAAATGCCAACCAGCCACTCGTGATTGAAGGAATTGGTGTTGGCGTTATTCGTACAAATAGTCTTTAAGCAAATTCTTTAATTCTTCTGATAGAGGCGTTGTAAGTTTCAAACGCCTTTTCTTTTTCTTCCCAATTATCAATGGTCGGCAACCTAAGGTAAGCTTCAGCAGCAAGTGCATATTGATGATATAGTTCTTGTTGATGTTTAACCCGCATTTCCCCGGATTTGAGAAAATTTACTGCTTGCATGATGTCAATCTCCATTTTGGCATTCTTGTGAATCAGATTATGCTTAATTTCGGAATATGTAAAGACTGTCACTAATGTAAGACAAACGCTTACAAGCTTACTATGTAACTAAAAAGTTCTGTAAGATGGCATGACCTTGTTCGGTGAGGATGGATTCGGGGTGAAATTGAAGCCCATACACTTGGAATTCACGATGAGCAATCGCCATAATTTCACCATGGGCTGTGACGGCAGTAATCTTTAAAGCCTGTGGCAAAGAATGGTTTTCAACGAGTAGAGAATGATAGCGAGCAACGGTTAAGGGATTAGGCAACGATCCAAATAGCCCACACCCCAAATGAATTATTCTTTCGCTTTTACCGTGCTTTGGCGTACGAGCACGGATCACTTTCCCCCCTAAGGCTTGAGCGATTGCTTGATGCCCTAAACAAACGCCTAATATGGGAATTTTAGCGGCAAAGCATTGGATCAATTCCAAACAAATTCCTGCTTCATTGGGTGTGCATGGCCCAGGAGATAGGATGATCTGCGTGGGTGCCAACTTTTCGATATCCTGAAGCGATATTTGATCATTGCGTACAACCTGGCAATCATATCCCAATTCAGCAACGTATCTGGCTAAATTGAAGACAAATGAATCATAATTATCGATGATAAGGATCATAATTTGCTATGATGATTAATTAGTTTTGGCGTCGGCAACAACGCATAAAAGTATGTAGGGGACGGCCTCTGTGCCGTCCCGGGAAGAGTATACATGAGAAGGCAAAGCGTGGCATTAATTCTTGTTGGGGGCGGCCTCTGTGCCGTCCCGAGTACATTAACAACCAAAATGAAAAAAATCACTACGATATTTATTTTTTTACTGTTAAGCGTCATTTCTTCTCTCTACGCTGCAACAGAAGATCTCACCACCCAACGCGAAATTTACCTACGTGCCGATCATGCTCTGAAAAAAAAGGATATGCACAATTACCGACATCTCGCTTCACAGATCCAAACCTATCCGCTTTATCCTTATTTAATTCACGAAGAATTCAAACACAAAATAAAACATAACCGACCCGTTAGCATCACGTTAAAACAATTAGAAGATTTTAAAAACAATTACCCAGATTTTCCTTATCACCCTGCTTTAAGAACTTTGTGGCTTAAACAAATGGCGATCAATAAAAATTGGGCCGCTTTCGTGCAAGGGTATAAAGAAACGGGTGACGAAGCCTTAGACTGTTATCATGTGCTCGCACAATTTAAACTGACTGACGATAAAAAAATCTTAGCGCATACAAAAGATTTATGGCTGGTAGGGCACTCACAACCCGATGCCTGCAATGCATTATTTAAAACGTGGCATAAAACCGGCGGATTAACACCCAAGCTGATCTGGAAAAGATTTAAGCTCGCGATGCAAGAAAAAAATCTAGAATTAGCACAGAATTTAAGCAAACGATTGCCAGCCACCCAGCAAGCATTGGCAAAGCAATGGCTAAAGCTTAACAAGAATCCTACGTTAATCAACAATGAAAAATGGATCCAACAACTTCCGGCAAGCCTGACTGAAAAAGCTGAAATATTTACGCAAGGAGTTCGTCATCTTGCCAAAAACGATGCCGAAAAAGCCATGCGTTGGTGGTTAGCACATAAAGATCATTATCCTTTTACTTCTTTTCAAAGCGATTTTATTCAACGGGATATTGGGATCACCCTAGCCCATCAAAAAAATCCGCTAGCGGATGAATATCTTGCTCACCTGCCCGCAAGTGCATTAGATCAAGTCAGCTATGAATGGCGCATTCGTTTAGCCCTCAAAGAGCTTGACTGGGAACGGGTGTTAAAAAAGATCAATCAATTGCCACCCGATTTAGCGCAGGAAAAATGCTGGCTGTATTGGCGCGCACGGGCCCTCGATCATTTAGGGCAAGAAAAAGCGGCGCGGATCATTTACGAACAATTAGCCAAAACCCGAAATTACTATGGCTTTTTGGCAAGTTTACGTCTTAAAAATGCAATATCGTTGCAGCACCGTGACATCGCAGCGCATCCACAAATGATGATGCAAGTCGCTTCGCTCCCTGCGATGAAGCGCTTTGAACAATTACGATTGGTCGGAAGAAATGCTACCGCGCGGGTGGAATGGTTTCGCGCATTGGATAAAATGAACGAAGAACAAATCATGGCCGCAGCAAAAATTGCGCAAAAAATGGGTTTAGTAGATATTGCAATCTTCACCGCTCTTAAAACAGATCACAGAGATGATATTCCCTTGCGCTTCCCCTTAGCCTATAAAGATCAAATCATCACCCAGTCTAAAAAGCATAATCTGGATCCGGGTTGGGTATATGCCATTATACGCCAAGAAAGTGCTTTTTATACCGAATCGGTTTCGCCAGCGGGTGCACGTGGCTTAATGCAATTAATGCCACCCACTGCAAAGATGGTTGCAAAAAAATATGATCCTTCTTATTATTCGGAAGATTCGCTTTATCAACCCCAAACCAATATTGTCCTTGGTACGGCTTATTTAAAAGAATTAAAAGAAAGAATGTACGCTCATCCCCTCTTGGCAACAGTGGCATATAATGCCGGGCCTTCACGGATTAAAAAATGGCTGCCACCGAACACACTCGATGCACAAGTGTGGATTGAAACAATTCCCTTCAAAGAAACCCGCGAATATGTCAAAAATGTGATCACCTTTTCGGCGATTTATCGTCAGCAGTTGGGGTATCCGTCGGCGTTGCCATTGATGATGAAACCGATCCCAAGTCAATCCATTTAAATAATTATTAAAGAGGAATTCAAAAGTATGTTAGGTAAAAATTTAGGTGAAGTTTTAGCAGAACTAAATGCTAAATTAGATAAAATAGAAGCAGAATACCCTTCTTTTAATTTCATTCAAAGTGGTCGAGCTAGTACTTTCATTTTTTTGATCGAGCCATTTCTCAACCAGTCTCTTGTGTTCAAAGTTATGGATGGAGGAACTGCTATCGAAACTCAACTGTTAAAAGAAGTGATACATAACACTCCTGTCTATACACCCACAAAATCTGAATTAGAAGAAAATCTTAAAGGTGTACAAGCTTTCATTCTTCGAGTGGAGAACTTGAACGAGAAATTTCATAGCGATGCCAATATCAGCGAGGATCTTGATACGAGTTTTATGCAGTTATTTCCTCCTTCTTTTGACCCAGCAACCACTCTTGCTCTCGCAGCTACAAGGCCACCTTCCCCGTCGCGGATTGAAGGTCCAGCGAAAACTTATAGGCCTAGTTCCTCTCAGCAAAATGAGAAAAAGGAGCCCAAAAAAGACGAGACTAAAAAAGAGGCTAAAAATGATGAACCAACTTTTGGCGGATTAAAAAAAGGATTTTTTTGGAAATGATACATTCCAGATCAGTTGCTGCGCGAAATAATGAATTTTGCCGGCTCTTAATGGGATAACCACTAAATCCAGCCCGACAACTAAATGTTGACATAGATATCATATAGTATTACTATTTGATATCTATACTAACAAATAGTAATCTTGGATTTAGGCATGTATACACGCATCTGTAAGATGGATTTACCGCATAAAAAATCTGCATTTCTATGGGGACCTAGACAAACCGGAAAGTCTTATTTTCTAAAACATCGTTTTAAAAACGCAGTTTATTATGATTTACTACTTACACACGAAGTCATTCGCCTCTCGAAATCACCTTATTTACTTCGCGAAGAAATTTTAGCCTTCAACAAAGAGCAATTATCTAAGCCAATTATTATTGATGAAATCCAAAAAGTACCAGAGCTACTCAACGAAGTACATTGGTTAATAGAGAATAAAAATGTCCAATTCATTTTATGTGGATCCAGTGCTCGCAAATTAAAAACAAATTCTACCAATTTACTGGGTGGCAGAGCTTTTGTTTTTCATTTTTATCCATTAGTGTTTCCTGAAATTCCAGATTTTGATTTATTGAGAGCCCTGCAACATGGTTTGATCCCCAATCACTATCTAGCTGATCCAGCTTATCTTCAAGGTTATTTCCAAGCCTATATAGATGTCTATTTAACAGATGAGATCCGCAATGAAGGTTTGGTGAGGAATTTAGCTGGGTTCGCTAGATTTTTGGATATTGCTGGTTTATGTAATGGTGAAATGATAAATGCTAACAATATTGCCAGAGATTGTGGTGTGGGTAGAGTAACCGTACAGGGTTATTACCAAATTTTGGTAGATACGTTGCTAGGTAATTATATTTATCCTTATTCCAAAAAGGTAAAGCGTGATCTCATTAGTGCAACACCTAAATTTTATCTATTTGATGTCGGGGTAGCGAATTATTTAGCCCACCAGACAGTGTCTGCCTTAAATGGGAGTGCAGCCGGAAAAAGCTTTGAGCATTTTATTCTAATGGAATTATGGGGATATATTGGTTTAATGTCGAAAAGAGTTGATATCACCTACTGGCGAACCAAAACTGGTTTGGAGGTTGATTTCATTATAGGAGATGCCTTAGTTGCAATTGAAGTAAAAATCAGTGATCAAGTTCATCAACAAGATCTAAAAGGGCTTATTGCCTTTTGTGAAGAGCATCCGCAAGCTAAGCCTATTGTCGTTTCTCAAGATAACCGGCCCAGAGTATTAAACGTGAACGAGAAGCTTTCTATTTCAATATTACCTTGGAAAATGTTTTTGCAAAAATTGTGGGAGGGAGGTATTTGTTAAGGACATATACCCAATACACTTCAAGATGCGAAAGCGAATGAGTGTAGTTCAACAAATATTGTGCTAAATTAAACTAAATTTAATAGAACATCCCGGGAATAACAATAGAACTTCTAACCACAATCAAATGAAAAGGAGAAAAATGATGATCAAGACACGAGGATATGCGACCAAAAGTGCAAGCGCCGTTTTTGAACCATTTGATTTTCAACGCCGTGAACCAGGCGAAAAAGATGTACACATTGAAATTCTTTACTGTGGAATTTGCCATTCAGATATACATATGGCAAAAAATGAATGGCACAATGCTGTTTATCCTATGGTACCTGGACATGAAATTGTGGGCAAAGTCATTAAAGTGGGAAATAAAGTCACCAAATTTAAAACGGGAGATCTGGTGGGGGTTGGCTGCTTAGTTGATTCTTGCCGCACCTGCCCAAGCTGTAAAGAACATTTTGAACAATATTGCGAAAAAGGATTCACTCTCACTTACAATAGTCTAGAAAAAGACGGTAAATCGATCACGTACGGTGGTTACTCCGATAATATTGTGGTCGATGAAGCTTTTGTGTTAAAAGTCCCCACCAATTTAGATATTAAAAAAGTAGCCCCTTTATTATGTGCTGGCATCACAACCTATTCACCTTTGCGCCATTATCAAGTCAAAGGGGGGCAAAAAGTTGGGGTGATGGGATTAGGGGGCCTCGGACATATGGCAGTAAAAATTGCCCATGCCATGGACGCTCATGTGGTGGTGTTTACCACATCCCCTTCCAAAATCGAAGATGCAATGCGCTTAGGTGCTAACGAAGTGATCCTTTCAACCGATCCGGAGCAAATGAAAAAACATTTAAATTCCTTTGAATTTATTTTAAATACGATTTCTGCTCCTATTGATCTCAACCCTTATATAGAACTGCTCAAACGAGATGGTGCCATGTGCATAGTGGGGGTAGCTCCCAAAGATCCTACCATCCGTGCAGAAAATTTAATTTTCAAACGCCGGAAAATTGGTGGTTCTCTGATTGGGGGTCTTGCCGAAACGCAAGAGATGCTCGATTTCTGTGGGAAACACAATATCACTTGTGATGTGGAAATGATCCCGATCCAAAAATTGGCAGAAGCCTATGATCGAACTATCAAATCAGATGTTAAATATCGTTTCGTGATTGATATGAGTTCATTAAAGAATACCTAAAAGGGTAATCATGTAATTACCCTTTAGGTGAACCATTTGATATTCATACTGTCATCCCGAGCCAAACTGCTGTCATCCCTGGCTACGCTCGGGATGGCAGACATCCTTAAACGAAAAGACAGCCATTACTAAACTGCTGCCTCTTTATTTTTTTGACGGCTGGGCATTAATAACCTCTCGTACTTTTATTCCCTCTTGTAATTCCACATCTAATAATTTATTGAAATAGCCTTCAGAAATAAAACCATTCTTGCGCGCAGACAAAAGCAACTTCATATAGGCTGCATTTGGTTTAAGGCTAGAATTAGCATTTCTTACATTAGCAATATAGGCAATGGCTTTACTACCATCAGCTAATGTAATTTCTTGTCTCTTATAACCTTCAGGATTTTTCTCAGGAGTGTTAATTTCGAACCCCTCATGCATATCTAGTTCATGCAGTTGTTCTTCCGATATTTGATAAATCATACCTTCTATAGCATCAGCAGGATTACCTGTATAGACTAAATTGGCAACTCCACAATGACGTTCTTGTGACTTTTTGTTGAATGCGAGTTGGTAGCCGGTTAATTTAGCAGATTTTGGAACGACACAGTCACCGATGCGCTCCTTCATCTGAGCTATATCCAGATTTGAACCATAAGCAAAATAAGAAATCGGACCCCTCTTCATAAAGATAACATTAAATTCATTTATTTTCTGTATCCTTTGCCAACCTTTTCAAATTCGTTATTAGTTTCTAAATATCCCAGCAAAAAATTCAAACTTTCCCCAAGAACCTTCTTAACATTCTTAGGCTTACCACATACTTCAATAGCTGCTGGCTCTATATCGCTATATTTAATTTGTTCGTCGTTTTCATACATTTTATGCGCGGCTTTTATCAGCTCATTCATAAAAGCTAACATTTTAAGATATTGATCCGTTTGACCAGGGCCTTTTTCTTTCTCTTGATATGCTCGTTTTTGGAGGGAATCTCTTCTACGTACCAAAAAATTAAGGTAATTTCTATTGTAATCCCTTACGTCATCAAAGACTAGTGCTTCGCCACCACCGCCCGCAAAGACTCGTGATCCAGTAGGGCTATACCTGACATCCCTTTCACGTTTTTTAATTTCATCAAAGGTTTTCGCAAATTTACTATCGTATTTATCTCCTGAACCCCTAAATTTTAGTTTTTTCCTACTGTCCTCATCTAATGTATTAATCATCTTAATAATTGACACTATTTCATTAGTTTTAAGTTTTTGTTGTTCATTTTGTACTAACGTAATCAGGGCATTTATTGCGGTTAATCTATCTGCACGATAGGCCCCCCCTATCTTTTTCTTTTTATCGACTTTATCGGCCAACTTATCCCTTCTCTCTTCTAGCTTTGCAATCACGAAGGCGTTGAACTTATCTACCTCTGGATTTTTCCTCTCTTGTACCTCTGGATTTCTCTTCTCTTCTACCTTTAGACTTCTCCTCCTTTCTCCCGCTAGATTTCTCCTCTGTTCTGTTCGTGGTTTTTCACCTTTCTGCCAACCCTCGCTATAAACAAGTGCTGTAGATCTTTTTTTGGTAAACGATGGAGAGCTTAATTCATCATGTACTTCAGCCCATCTTTTGGCTTGCTCTTCATTTATATCATCTACATTAAACTCCTTGAGTTTCTCTAACAGACTTTTCTTTGCATCAACAGCTAAGCTAGGTATCCCGACATCAGAACCATAAACCGTAAACCTCGACTTCCCATGGGGTTTGCCATCAATAATATATTGCAAAATTTCCTTGTATAACGTTTTTTCTAGAGTGGTCCAATTTTGAGGGATATTTGCCAACATTTTGTCATGTAAAGTCATAATCCTATCTCCTACATTGTTAACGTGTGATATCACATAACAATAAGACAGTTTCACTTTATTAGGAGTTCAAAGAGGGGAAGGTTAGACGAGTGATTGCAGATAGGTCCGCTTTATTTAATTTCCCACGTTTTACCCGATCGCAACAGTTCAGCCAGCGATGCTGGCTGGCTTTGAGCTTCTTTCACTCGAGTGGCCATTTCTTCTTCATAAATCGGCCTTTGCTCGGCACGAAAAATCCCCATGGGCACGGGAAAATCAGGATAGGATAATTCATTTAATTTCATTAAGGTCGAAATAGGCTGATCTTTTTGATGAACATAAACTTGTTTTAAATCAGCTTGTATTAAATCATCGTCTGACTTTAATTCAATCACTTCAAAACGATCATCCCTTAAAACCAATCCTTTTTCATTTTGTTGGCCAAACACAGCGGGTTCGCCTGGGCAAAGGGTGATCGTTCTTTCTGCTCTAACCCCGCGATCGCTTAAATGCGCAAATGCGAGATCATTAAATACATTGCAATTTTGATAGATTTCAACAAAAGAAGTCCCTGGATGTTGTGCTGCTTCTTTCAAGATCCATTGTAAACGGTTGCCATCGATATCCATACTTCTGGCGACAAAACTACACCCCGCTGCTAAAGCAATTTGCACCGGATTTAAAGGATTATCGATTGATCCTTGTGGCGTGGTTTTGGTTTTTTTTCCTTTTTCTGACGTCGGTGAACATTGCCCTTTGGTGAGCCCATAAATTTGATTATTAAATAATAGAATGGTCACATTCACATTTCGGCGCATAATATGCAATAAATGATTTGCGCCGATGCTTAATCCATCACCATCCCCCGTGACAACCCACACTGAAAGATCTGGCCGTGCCATTTTTAAACCCGTCGCAATAGTGGGCGCACGTCCATGAATGGTGTGGAAACCAAAGGTATTTAAATAATAGGGAAATCGACTCGAGCAACCAATCCCTGAAATGAATACCGCATTTTCGCGTTTAATTCCGAGTTCGGGCAGTATTTTTTGCATGCTGGCCAAGATAGCATAATCCCCACAACCTGGGCACCAACGCACTTCTTGTGAGCTAGCAAATGATTCTTTGGTTAACACTTCTTCTTTAGGATTAATTTCGGCAGGCTTATTTGATGAAGACATTAACTGCTCCTCTTAAATAAGACAACAACTGCTCTTTTAATTCAGCAGAACTAAATGGTTTCCCTGCAACTTTGTTGATCCCTTGAGCATCCACTAGAAAACGAGCACGAAGTAATTGACACAGTTGCCCACTATTTAATTCTACCACTACAACTTGTTTAAAATGACTAATGATTTGCTTTAAATCTTTTTGCATCGGGTTTAAATAACGTAAGTGTACCGCACTAATTGAATATTTTTCTGCTTGCAGGGCTTCGACTGCGGTTCGGATCGATCCATACGTGCCTCCCCAACCTATCACTAACACGTCGCCTGTTGAAGCACCCATCACTTCTAACGGTGGCAAATCATTTTCAATGCCTTGGATTTTTGCCGCGCGCATATTTACCATGAATTGGTGATTATCTGCATCATAACTGATGTTACCCGTCTCATGCTCTTTTTCTAAACCACCAATACGATGCTCTAAACCCGGTGTGCCGGGGATTGCCCAGGGCCGCGAATGCGTGATGGGATCACGTTGATAAGGTAAAAAGTTTGCTTTATCTTGCGAAAAACGTGGCGCCAAATCGGGCAGTGACTCGAGATCAGGAATTTTCCAAGGCTCTGCACTATTGGCCAAAAAAGCATCGCTTAATAAAATCACTGGCGTCATGTATTTTAAAGCAATTCTAAATGCTTCGATCACCATATTAAAACAATCGCCAGGGGTGGCTGCGGCTAACACCGGCAGCGGACATTCTCCATGACGACCATACATCGCCGTTAATAAATCAGATTGCTCTACTTTGGTTGGCATGCCTGTCGAAGGGCCTGCACGTTGCACATCGACCACCACTAAGGGTAATTCTGTCATCACTGCAAGGCCAAGCGTTTCACTTTTTAAATCCATTCCCGGGCCGCTGGTCGTGGTTAATGCCAACGTACCACCAAAGGCGGCACCAATCGCTGCGCCTATCGCTGCGATTTCATCTTCTGCTTGAAAAGTTTTAACCCCAAATTGCCCGTATTTTGCTAATAGTTGCAAAATATCAGAAGCCGGCGTAATCGGATATCCACACACTAACAACGAAAGTTTTGCTTGCACCGCTGCAGCAATGCATCCCCAAGCGAGGGCTTGATTCCCGGTAATTTGTCGATAGGTTCCCTTAGGTAAAGGCGCTGCATTCACCGTAAAGTGCTCGGCAAACAATTCTGCGGTAATGGCATAGTGATAACCTGCGCGCAAGGCGTCGATATTGGCAGTGACAATATCAGGATCTTTTGCAAAGCGCTCTTTAATCCATGCTTTGGTGTCTTCTAATGGGCGATGATAAAGCCAATAAATCACGCCCAAGGCGAACATATTTTTACATTTGCGTGCGGCCGCACGCGAGAGTTTTAATTCTGCTAAAGCGCCTAAGGTAAGTGAGGTCATCGGCAGTTGGAGCACCCTAAACCCTGACAGATCGCTTTGCTCCAGCGGATTGCCAGGTAAATTCGCTTTTTTAAAATCTTTTTCGGTAAATTTATCTTGATCGACAATTAATATCCCACCCTGCTTGAGATTTTTAAGCGATACCTTCAGCGCTGCCGGGTTCATTGCGACCAACACATCATAATGATCGCCTGGCGTATAAATATTGAGAGCGGAAAAACTAAGTTGGAACCCAGAAACACCCGGGAGTGTTCCTGCTGGGGCACGGATCTCAGCCGGAAAGTCCGGGTAGGTACGCACATCGTTACCCACTGCCGCACAAGATTCGGTAAGCTGCATCCCAACCACTTGCATACCATCGCCTGAGTCCCCAGCAAAATGAATAACAGCGGTATCTTGGGGGATCCGTTTTACGGTAAGGGTGATAGGTGTTGTGAAGCTATCAATATTTGTCATAACATGGTGCCTAGGCCATCTCGCTTATACATGGACACACTTTAACTAAACGATTGATTATACCTTAATCAATCGTCAATAAGTGATAAGAGTAAAGGAATTCAGTTTATCAACTTATTCGCTGGGAGGCAATTATGCGAAGGGTAATTTTTAATCAGAAGGGTGGCGTTGGGAAATCAACCATTACCTGTAATCTTGCTGCCATCAGCGCGGATAAAGGCTTACGCACCCTGGTAGTCGATCTTGATCCCCAATCCAACTCGACGCAATATTTGCTGGGTCGTAATGCGGCCAATTTTGTACCAACCATCGCTGACTACTTTACCCAAGTATTGCAATTTCGTTTTTCTGCCGGCAATGCTAATCAATTTGTTCATGCAACTGCCTTTAAGAATTTATATATTATTCCGGCTGCTCCTGAATTAGAGTTTGTTCTGACAAGGTTAGAAAATCGGCAAAAAATTTATAAATTGCGAAGTTTATTAGACAAAGTCGGCCCTTTTGATAATATTTTTATCGATACGCCTCCGGCCATGAATTTTTTCACGAAATCGGCATTGATTGCATCTGATACTTGCCTTATCCCCTTTGACTGTGATCTTTTTTCACGCAACGCGATTTATCAACTCTTTCGTGGTGTGACAGAGATCCGAGAAAAATATAATAAAAAATTACGCGTTGAAGGTGTGGTGGTGAATCAATTTCAGCCTGGCGCGGCGTTACCGAAAAAACTCGTGGATGAGCTCAAAAATGAAGGCCTTCCTATTATTTCTACTTATTTATCTTCGTCAATTAAAATTAAAGAATCGCACGATGTTGCTTTACCGATGATTTATTTTGCCCGAAATCATAAAGTTACCATGGAATTTTTAAGGATTTTTCAAACCCTGCAAACACATGAAATCACTGAGCCCGATGCTTTTCGTACGGTGCGTAAGGTTGATTTAGCAGATCTCATTGCCGAAAATTTAGAGGCTTGAATTTAAGCCGACTGCCACCAAGAACGTCGACCCAGTCGAGAATTTCTTTGCTTAGGGTATTTTACACTCCCAGTAAATGCGTCGATTATTTTATTGGTATGGGTATCACTTTGGATGAGCAAAACCCCTTGCTGTAATGAAAACGTTGATAATTTACCTAGATCTGAAAAACTAAAGAAAGGGAAATAATGAAAGTCTAATAATAAATTTTTATCCCATAAAGCGAAAAGCTCTTTTCTGGCAGATCCTTTTTTAATCCCCAACACATATAACAACAAACCCTTGCTTTCAGGATGACGTCCAATAATTATTTTATCAACGAATGAAAATGGAGGATCGCTTTGAAATGCTTTCCATCTTGCCGGAAAACGATTATCAATGTTTACTTTCCAAATGTTACCCTTATTATCAGCAACATAGATAAGATCTGCATAACCTTTTGACATAGAATCAACTGCAATTAAGGCTGACAACGATAAATCATGAGAATGATCAAACGGCAATAATATATCAAAATAAGGCTTGTCGTTTTGAATTTCGAAGAAGGATAAAACAAAGTTAGGTTTTTGATCTTTAATGTAAAGCGGAACCACACTTACCCATTTGCCATTTGACAAGCGGACCGTTATGGGTTTATATAAAATCTGGCGCGTTAAATGTTGATCAGTTTTTAATTTTTCAATATATTTTTCAGCAAATATCACATCATCAGGATTATCCATCGGGGTTACAAATCCTGTGATTTTGTTTTTATTGTTGTTGTCATCGTTATTGATATTATTGAAAAACATTTTTCCATTTTCTGCTTGATTCGTTTTATGGCGAATACCTACCGTTGATTTAATCATACTCTGTGAGCCATCTTGAGCTTGGATCTTTTTCATAATGCAATAATAATCAACGCCTTCTTTTTCTGAAAAATGTAGCGTATCTGGAACAAATTGTAAAAACTTTACATTTGGAAGTAAACGAGGATCTTTAGCGGTTTCAAGTTTTTGTTCTAAATTGATCACATCACTTTCATTTCGATGCTGAGCTAGCAATTTTCCATGAAAGTTATTCACCATTTTAATTTGCAAAATACTTGATTCCAGCAATGCAATAGCAGCCGTTGCAATAAAAGTACAAAATACAAGTACAATGATTAAAATATTTCCTTGTTCATCATGGTGCATTATGTATATTCAATCCACTTTGCATCGTAGGTGATGTCCTCTGTGCTAAAAATCCCTCTCGTTCGCTACGCTCACCTCTCCCTTTTTCAAAGGGAGAGTATATGTGGGCTTCGCCCACAAGGGTCGCGTAGCGACATTATGTCTCCCTTTGAAAAAGGGAGACCGCGCGTAGCGCAGAGGGATTTTACTGTGCCGTCCCGGGAAGAGTACAAGGG
>JBIOEB010000018.1:0-24499 GCA_044445585.1 Candidatus Berkiellales bacterium | reverse complement strand
GTGTACACTTCAATGATGCTTCGCATCATGAAGTGTATTGGGTATATAGACCTTGAAATCATACGGTGCCAATATGAACAATATCACTAAATACTCCCTCGTGTTCCTTCTCAGTACCATCGCATTGAATCAAGCAGTGGCCAGTAATTCATTTTACTCAACGAAAGAGCTGTTGCTTGCTGACAAGGATTTAAAAGTAGAGCCTAAAAACGAGGATATCGAAAATATTAGAAACGCTGCAAAAAATGGCAGCCCAACCGCTCAATTTTCTTTAGGGGTGATGTACCTTGAAGGAAAATCAGTACCCAAGAGTGTAACGGAAGCGTTTGAATGGTTTAAAAAAGCCGCTGAGCAAGGATACCCCGCCGCCGAATTTAATTTAGGGATCTGCTATTTGCAAGGAATTGGGGGTGAGCAATCTTATGCTAAAGCAATTGAGTGGTTTCAAAAGGCAGCCGATCAAAATCACGCAGCTGCGCAATATAATTTAGGGTTGATTTATGCTCAAGGCCTGGGTGTTGAAAAGAATTATAAATTAGCAAATGATTGGTTTTTAAAAGCAATTAAAAATAATTTTCCTGCCGCTAAATATGCGCTAGGTTTAAATTACTCTAAAGGTTTAGGCGTAAAATTAGATGAAGTCAAGGCAATACAATTATTTGAAGAAGCCGCTCATGATGGCTATGATCCGGCCTATTATACCTTAGCATTAGCATATCGAAACGGGATCGGCGTTGAAAAAAATGAAAAAATCGCGATTGAAAATCTTTCAAAAGCAGCTGAAATGGGCAATACCACAGCACAATTAGAGTTAGCTCAAACTTATAAAAATGGAAAAGGTGTTCCAGCAGATCAACAACTATATGTAAAATGGGTCATGCGTGCTGCAAGCTTAAATGATCCTAAGGCCTTGGTGCAATTAGCTTTACTTTATCGTAACGGCGAAGGGGTTAAACCGAATATTGCACTTTCTAATGATTTATTAAACAAAGCAGCCGCAAATAATGATCCCGCTGCAATATATCAACTTGGCATTGCCGTTGAACAAGGAATAGGACAAACTGCCAGCAATTTAAAAGCGCTGACGTGGTTTGAAAAATCAGCAAAACTCGGATATGGGCCAGCAGAGTTTAAAGTGTTTAAATATTATAGTGGTGGTTATGGTACGGCAAAACAGCAGACAACTGCAAAAGAATGGCTGACCAAAGCGTTAGAACAAAATGAGCCAGAGGCGATTGTCGCGGTAGGTAATGCGTATATCGATGGTAGTTATGGTTTCGAAATTAGTCCACGTAAAGCATGCGATTGGTTTAAAGCTGCTGCAAATTTAAATGTTGCTACTGGCTGGTATCATCTTGGTGTTTGTTATCGTGATGGCAATGGTGGTGAACAAAGTTATATTAAAGCGAAAGATGCTTTTTTACGCGCAGCTGAACTGGGAGATGGGGCCTCAGAAAATATTTTGGGTGAATTTTATAGTCAAGGGCTGGGAGTGGATCCTGACGAGAAAGAAGCCATTAAATGGTTTCAAAAAGCTGCTGAAAAAGGCTATCGAGATGCCCAATACAATTTAGGCCTGAGATATTTGCAAGGAACGGTGGTACCTAAAGATGAACAAATGGCCGTTAAATGGTTTACCAAGGCAGCCGAACAAAATCTTTCTATTGCAAACTATGAATTAGCAATCAGTTACTTAAACGGTATTGGCGTTGAGCGTAACGAAAAACGTGCCGTAGAACTTTTTGAAAAGGCTGCTTACCAAGGCGATCGCGGTGCTCAGTATCAAATTGCACTGTGTTATCGTGATGGAAAAGGCGTTCCCGCCGATAAAGCCATGGCCTACGCTTGGTTAAAAATTGCCGCGGTGGGAGCAGGTAGGGAAGTTACTGATGCCAGAGATAAAGAATTAGAGTCCTTAAATCCACAAGAGTTAGCCAAGGGCCAAGAGTTAGCTGAAAAAATTAGCCAAGGCTTGCTATCTAAACAATTTGAATCTACTTTAAAGTCACAAAAGTAATGATTGAGCGATAGAATATTTTTACGGTATGATTTTAAAATTATAAATATTATTTTAAGGAAGGATTCATGGCTTCGACAGTAGATGAGATCACAATAGAATATGTGGATGGTGGTGTAACCACGGTTAAGGAATTAAATAAAGTGATCCTCACCAAAGGCGCCTGGGCGACGCTCATGTTTGAATATCAAGATTGGGATAAAAAAACAGAAAGTTATGGCCCCGTAAAATATAGTATTCGTCGCTACCAAAAGAAAAATAATGAGTATAAAGCAAAATCAAAGTTTAATATCTCTAGTAAAGATCAAGCGCAGAAGATTATTGATGTGTTGAATGGTTGGATGAAGAAGGAATTGTAGGCCTTATCGAATTAAAAAAAAACGCATCTCCAAGTACGAGCGGTATATACCGCTCGCACTCAAAGGCGCTACGATAGCTTTATTTTTTAACAAAGCTTTTGACGACAAATTCTCCAAAATGATCGCCCTCAGCAAAGTTTCCATGATAAAGCTCAACCATGTAATTAATCGAATCCTTGATGTGATCTAGCTCGAAAAGTGTGAATAATATCAAAAATGGCCAACCCGACCCTCCAGCATGTCCACCCGAGATAATCGCTAAATCAGACTCAGAGATAATATTACTTTCGGAAATCGGCTGATACTTCATAATGTTAACCTTCTAAATGCATTATATTGAATCAACCATATTACCGATTCACGGCGAATGAGTAAACGAAATAATAGATAATTGGTGGGTTTAATAACACAACCCACCAACTAAAAGAAGCTACTTCTAATGCTATTGAATTGTTACTCGAGTCGAGCCAACCCGAACAAAATTATGGTTGAGCCATTCCGCATCTTCTGGATACATCCTTACGCAACCATGGCTAGCGTTATAGCCGGGAACAGTGGCAGAACCGTGTAACGCATAGCCGCCATGGAAATGCATGCAATAAGGCATATGGGCACCGCCATGAGGCAATGGGAATTTATGTGAGATACATCCCGGGCCTTGTTTTTCAAAAATCGTATAATTCCCATGAGGAGTATGACACCCGTGATGAATATCTGGGCAATAGTTTCGTCCCCCTGAAACGGGTCCCCAATTGACTAAATTGCCTTGGGTATCATAGGCACCCCAAGCTAATTTGCCTAAATCCACTCTAACCAACGTTCTACCAGAAGAACCTATTTTATGTGGAAAAGGGGCGATATCCATCACACTCATATTGCCTAGATTATTTGGAACAGCGATGACCATGCCCGAATGTAAAGGAGTGTTCATCCGATTGGCTTTTTTGACAATGGTTCGTTGTTCGGTATCTGGGAATAAATTATTCCAACTTTGTCCTCGTTGAACTTTTTGACAGTGATATCCTGATGAATGACATAGGCTTTGCCCATAACCAGCGGCGTTGACAGCCGTTGATAGTAAAAAAATGCCAATCATTGCGGTGTTAAGGAGTATTTTTTTCATTTTCCACCCTCCAACTGGGGTTATGATGAGTTATTTTTACTGAAGATCAATTTTCATTTCAGTAACGTTTAGATTGGGCTGATTTCGATTTGTTCCTTCGCTTATTCTTCTTGTAGTTACAAGCAATAAGTGAACCTCTTGGTAGGAAAAAATGTTAAACTGAGACCATAAAATTTTTGAATAAAATAAGTATGCATTATAACTTTTGTCTTTTTATATAGGTTGATTAGGGCATGAAGAGCAAAGCCAAAACTAGTGATAAAAAAGTATGGGTTGAAGTGGAAGTCAACAAATATACTGATGGAATCACAGTTTTTCGTGGTCATATGGCAAAAACAGATGTGGATGCCTGGGCTCGTGGCGAATTAATCGATTGTGCCATCAAACTAGAAAAAACGTATTGGTTTTTGGAAGATCAGATTTGTATCTTGGGAAAAGGGGAGGAAAACGTACGTCAATATACAGGGGATACCTATTTAAGAGCCGATACAATCATGCTTATCTTTATCCTTAAAGATGATAGTTTCCCTGCGCACTTTTCATCGACAGACAATATCTTTACTTTTCCTGGGAGAACGAAGCAATAAGCATGTCAACCTTAAAAGTGATCCATTCTCCTAAAGCTCCACAAGCCATAGGCTGTTATTCTCAAGCAATTCAAGCTGGACAAATGATTTTTATCTCTGGTCAAATTGGACTAGATCCTACTACGCAAAATCTAGTGACAGGTGGTTTTGAAGCTCAACTGAGGCAGGTGTTTAATAATCTAAATGAGGTGATTGTTGCTGCGGGTATCAATTTAGCGCAAATTGTAAAATTAACAATTTATTTGAAAGATCTTAACCATTTTCCGATCGTCAATGACACGATGAAAGAGTATTTTCGTGAACCTTACCCGGCACGAGCGACCATCCAAATCTCGGATTTGCCTAAAGGGGCTTTAGTAGAAATTGATGCGATAGCAGTAATATAAAATTTGGTTGAATCAATAAGAAGCATGTAGGGAAGGGCCTGTGTGTCTAAAATCCCTCTTGTTCCCCCGGCTTTCGCCGGGGCTAAAGGCTGACCTCTCCCTTTTTCAAAGGGAGAGTATTTGTGGGCTTCGCCCACCAGGGTCGCGTAGCGACATATTGTCTCCCTTTGAAAAAGGGAGACCGCGCGTAGCGCAGAGGGATTTTGCTGTGCCGTCCCGGGAAGAGTAGAGAAGAGTATTGGCGTTTAAGCTATCACTCATGATATCTTTGCGCTCTTGTTTGTAATGCTGCTCAGGAAACACTCAATGATGCTTCTGCTTCGCATCTTGAAGTGTAGTGGGTATAGTACTAATTAAAGTGGTTGACTTGATTTTAACAAGAATTAAGTCGAATGATTTATTTTGGTAAATTGGTAAAGGAGAAAGCTTGTGCGTTGGATGAGCTTGGATTTCTTAAAACCGGCCCCTTATCAACCCATCACTAAAACTCCTGAAGAAGTCCGCGAATCATACCGTTATTGGCGGATCCGAATTTGTTATTCCATTTTCCTTGGTTACGTTGCCTTTTACTTTACCCGCAAAGGTTTCGCTTCGGTGATGCCATTTATGATGGACGATCTTGGCTTTACGAAAGCCCAGCTCGGAATTTTAAGCACCATCCTTTCTATCACTTACGGAATTAGCAAACTGATCGGTGGGATTATGTCCGATAAATCTAATCCCCGATATTTTATGGCGATAGGATTAATCGCTACCGGAATTTTGAACATTTTTTTCGCTTTTGCTTCTAGCATCTGGGTGTTTGCGCTTTTCTGGGGCTTAAACGGCTGGTTTCAAGCGTGGGGATGGCCGGCATGCTGCAAGCAGCTGAATTATTGGTTTGAGCAGAAAGAGCGTGGATTTTGGTATAGCGTGTGCAGCACTTCTCATAATGTTGGGGCTGCGCTTCTCCCCATCTTGATTGTTTATGTGGCCGTTGCTACTAATTGGCGTTTTGCAATGTTTGCTCCAGCGATTATCAGCATTGTGATGGGCCTAGTGTTAATTAATCGTCTGCGTGATGTGCCGCGTTCTTTAGGCTTACCCACGGTTGAAGAATTTAAAAATCAGTGTCAATCCAATTCATGCTTACCAGATGAAAATACTCAACATGATACCAAGCACATTTCATTGGGTGTCCGTGAAATCCTTTTCAAACATGTATTGAATAATAAATACATTTGGATTTTTGCCCTTTCTTATTTTTTTGTTTATTTGGTCAGAACAGCTATCCACGACTGGACACCTCTTTATTTAAAAGAAGCTAAAGGTATTGGAATTGTGACAGCGACTTGGGGTGTCTTTTTCTTTGAAGGTGGTGGATTGTTGGGTCAACTGGCTGCTGGTTGGGGATCAGATTATTTCTGGAAAGGAAATCGTGTCCCAGTGATGATCTTATGTGCCATCGGACTCATCATTTCATTATTTGGACTTCGTTATATTCCAGCGAATTTTATGTATTTGAACATGGCAATGCTTGCAATGATCGGATTTTTTGTGTACGGCCCACAAATGATAGTGGGGCTTGCTGCGGCAGAATATGTTGATAAAAGAGCGGCAGCCTCTTCAAATGGATTTGCGGGTACGATCGGATATTTAGGATCTGCTGTCGCGGGCTATCCCTTGGGGAAAATGCTCGATGTTTGGGGTTGGCATCCTTATATTACCGTTTTATTCTTAAGCTCTGCGATGATTTTCATTTTACTATTGCCATTGTGGTCAAATAACAATGGTGAAAAGAAAATGGCTAAGCAGAAAAAGAGTTGGATACGTCGCAGACAGCTCGAAGGCGCGTAGTATAAATATACTCAATCCACTTTGCTTGTAGGGGACGACCTCTGTGTCGTCCCAAAATCCCTCTGCGCTACGCGCGGTCTCCCTTTTTCAAAGGGAGACATTATGTCGCTACGCGACCCTTGTGGGCGAAGCCCACATATACTCTCCCTTTGAAAAAGGGAGAAGGTGAGCGCAGCGAACAAGAGGGATTTTGCTGTGCTGTCCCGGGAAGAGTATAGTAAGAGTATGGTAAGAAACGGGTATAAATCATGGCCGATAGCCCCTTAACCCAGAAATATAGATCCAATTGGATTTGGATATTCTTAATCGTAATTAGTATATTTGTTGGGTTTGGCTTCTATTTAAATCATGTCAAAAGATCTCAACCTCCTCAAGCAAAATTAGCCTACCTCAATCCCAAATTGCAGTATGAAATCGGTAAAGCCTTTTATTTAGGCGAAAATTTACCTAAAGATAATGCTCAAGCATTGTCGTGGTTATTACTTGCCGCTGGGCAAGGCAATAAAGAAGCGATAGATCTCATACACATTTTTGGACAAGAAGCCCAAGGAATTCCACCGGAACTACAAGGTATGATGCCTGAAGGCGCTACGCTCTCGATGGATGTGATCCCGCCCAGAACAATTAAAACCAAACTAGACGATATTGCTGGGTTAGAAGAGGCAAAATCCGAAATCCGCCAGCTGATTACCTTTATCAAAAATCCTGAAGTATTCAACAAAATTGGCGCAAAACCACCCAAAGGAATTATGTTATATGGCCTGCCTGGTACGGGTAAAACCCTGTTGGCACAAGCCATTGCAGGCGAAGCGGATGTCACTTTTATCTCGGTCTCTGGGGCTGCTTTTGAAGAAACTTTTGTCGGCAAAGGGGCTGCTAGGGTGCGTGAATTGTTTGCCATTGCCAGAAAGCAAAAACCTGCCATTATTTTTATTGACGAAATAGATGCAATGGCGCCTTCGCGGAGTGGCGAAGAGTTACATCAATCCCAGATCCAAACAGTCAATCAGTTGTTAACCGAAATGGCCAATTTGGATGAAGAAAAAAATGCTGATATTTACGTAATCGCAGCAACCAATCGTTTAGAAGCAATAGATCCTGCATTGTTACGGCCAGGCAGATTTGATTGGCAAATACATATTCGACTTCCAACCGATAACGATCGTGAAGCAATCCTTCACAAGCTGTTAAACACTGTCAAACTCAAGAACATCAACATGGATGCGTTGGTTGAACAAAGTGCAGGATTTTCTGGAGCAGATCTGGCGCATTTGATCAATGAAGCAGCCATTTTTGCCGTGACGCATGGTAAAAAAGCGGTGGATAATGCTTCGTTTGACGAAGCCTTTAAAAAGATGGCGCTGCGCGAAAAGGAATTAAACCCGGCTTTCTCAATAAAAATATTATCCCCTAACGAAATTAAATCCAAGCTCAGTGACGTGGCGGGGATGAGTGAAGCCAAAGCTGAAGTCACTGAAGTCATCGAATTTTTGAATAATCCCAAAAAATTCTCAAGACTTGGCGCACGACCTCCGGTTGGGATCTTAATTTATGGCCCCCCTGGCACCGGTAAAACATTAATGGCACGAGCCATTGCCGGCTCTGGGAAAGCCACTTTTATTGCCGTTTCAGGTGCAGAATTTGATGAAAAATATATCGGTGTTGGCGCATCGCGCGTGAAAGAATTATTCAAAGTTGCGCGAAAATATAAACCATGCGTGGTTTTTATAGATGAAATTGATGCTTTGGCACCGATCCGAAGTTCTGAAGAAGGATCACATCGTGATCAAACCATAAATCAATTTCTGAACGAAATGGATAATATTCAGAGTCAAATTAATGAAGGGATCATTTTTATCGGTGCCACCAACCGAATCGATTCTATCGATCCCGCCATTTTACGCCCTGGTCGGTTTGATCGCAAAGTGTATTTTCGATTGCCTTCCCTACAAGAAAGAATAGAGATCCTTAACCTTCATCTGAAAAAAATTCAGTCTGCGCCTGATGTGAAAGTCGAGGTGTTAGCCAAAATCACCTCGGGATATTCTGGTGCGGATTTAGCCAATTTAGTCAACGAAGCCGCCATTGAAGCCACTCGTAAAAATAAGCCGGCAGTCGATATGGCTTCTTTCGAAGAAGCTAACGATAAAATTTCGATGGGTGTTAACTTAGGGACGGCATCATTTTCAGAAGCAGAGAAAAAGCGCACTGCTTATCATGAGGCTGGCCATGCGTTAGTTGGACTTTTGCAAACTGAGCACCCTCGAGCATTGCATAAACTGAGCATTGGTTTAAGAGGGAGTTCATTAGGCGTCACCCATTTTAAATTAAATTCTGAAGATCATTCTTATACTAAGCAACAATATGAAGCACTCGTTGCAACTGCCTTAGGTGGTTATGCCGCTGAAGAGCTGATTTATGGTAAAAATAATATAAGTGGTGGCGCATCAAGTGATTTAGTCAATGCTAATCAAATGGTTAAAGAAATGGTGACGCGACTGGGTATGGCAGATAATCAATCCTTGATTGTCGCCGAAGTTTTTCCAGAAGAGGGTGGAGTTCTCGAGAGCGCCGACACTATATTAAAACGAGATTATCAAAAAGCTAAGGATATTTTGAGTAAAAATATCGATAAGCTACATTTATTAGCGAATACTTTATTGGAAAAAGAAACGTTGGATTATGAGCAGATTGTAACGTTACTTAAGTTACGACCTGATACAAAATAGACATCACTGTATCGTGTTTTCCCGGGATCCCGTATCAAGTACGGGGCAATTTTTGCCGTTGCAAATTGTCCGCCCGATACTTATTCAAAAGCAACTTTCCTAGGTCCTGCACCTTTAGATTTTGAAGCAACGTCATTTCTATTTTTCAAGGCGCTAAATAAGCTTTTATAGATATTTTGTGGGCTCCAAACATACCAACCATCTGCTTTAGCATCCTCAGCCGCACGGATCTGTGAAAGCACGTATTTAGCCTTTTGCGCGGAAGATAATTTGTAATGATAATTTGAAGCTTCAACGAAAGGAACTAATTTAAACGGTAATTTTTCACCAAATTGATCTTTAAGTGCGATTAAAGATTTATATACCGTGTTATAAGGCTCTTTAGAGTGGGTTTGATATGGATGATAGTGAGAAGGGTATACCATCGGGCAGGCACCATCAATGGTATCTGCAAATAATTGAATATTTTGGCCAATTCGAGGAGATTCTTTAAAGCTCACTTCACCAAAAATGTCAATTTGTAGCGGAATTTTGTAAGCTGCCATTTCGCCTTTAAACCATTTAATGACTTGCTTTACATCTTTAGCATTCTGTGCAGAAGGCGCTTGTTTACTAGAATATCGAATATAATCTAATTGAATTTCATCTGCACCATATCGGATCGCTGTTTCAACCAGTTTAAATCTCTTTTTCCAATAGTCCATCGATTTTATTTGCTGCGATCTACCACCATCAGGGAATACGACAATCCTGGCAACATAACGTATCCCACTATCCTGTACTAATTGGACATTCCTCCGGTAATTTTTGGTTTCTTTTGCCAAATCAATCACAAAAGTATTAATGCCAACCGCTTTTGATTCATTAATTAATTGTTTTAAATAGCTGAGATTTTCAAGCGTGCCTTGATTAATATAAATCCCTCTGATTGAAGGTTGTGCATGAAGATTAACTCCAGCAAAAATTAAAATTAAAGATATAAATATCAGTAGAGATTTTTTTACCATCATCGTATTCACCATTTTTTTTCCTGCCTAAAGTCAAATATTCGTCACTTTTCAAAATTAGTTTAACGGCTAAATGCTCATTGCAGACAAAATTCTTCTTGACGGACAAAGACTTGACCTATAAAACTATTGTTTATATAGCAACGAGGGATCCAAAATGTTTGGCAAAAAACTAAAATTTATTAGTTTATTACTGGGTATGATTACAACTTTTAACGTTAACGGAGCTGATAATTCTATGGAAATTTATTCAAGTGCTTTTCAAGATAGTAAAGAGATCCCAACAAAATATACTTGTGAAGGGGAAAATATTTCTCCACCGTTAGCATGGAAAGGGGTACCTCCTAATGCTAAAAGCCTTGCGCTAATTGTAGATGATCCGGATGCTCCCGATCCTAAAGCTCCCAAAATGGTTTGGGTTCACTGGGTGGTATATAACTTGGATCCCAATGTGATGGGATTAGAAGAAGCCATGACGCCCGATAACTTACCCGATGGAACCTTATTAGGCCTAACAAACTGGAATAACAATAAGTTTGGCGGCCCTTGTCCTCCGATTGGCCGTCATCGGTACTACCATAAATTGTATGCCCTCGATACGATACTTCCTGAATTAAAAAATCCTACGGCAAGTAAATTAAAAGAGGTTATGAAAGATCATATTGTGGCTGAAGCGGTATTGATGGGGACTTATCAAAAGAAAGAGTGATCTCTTCCAACTTTGCTTTTATGCTTTGTTGATGAGAAACGGGCGGCCACCGTGTGCCGCCTCTTACAGCTTAACAATCCGTCAAATTCTAATATCCTTCGTACTGGTTGTTATAATAAATATCGCCGGCAACCGCACCTACACCTGCACCCACTAAAGCACCAATACCCGCGCCTTTACCGCCGCCTGCTAGCCCGCCAATGGCAGCACCACCCACAGTACCAATCGCAGCGCCACTCAATACGCTTTGTTCTCGGGGTGTCATATTTGAACAACCCACCAATCCAATTAAGCCGATAACAGGAATAATTTTACCAATATGTTTCATTGTATCATCTCCTAATCGCTACAATTTATGAATAACTCTAAGCAAAACATAGTAGCGTTTAAGAAAATTTGAGAGAGGATACACTTTTTGAAAAGAAGCGCAGTATGTCACTGCGCTTTGTGTTTAAGAAAAAAAACTTTTAGCAAAAACTTAACTGCATACTTTTTCAATTCTAGATAGCGTTTCAACGCCATCGCCTATATAGACTCCCGTGTATGGGTGATACTTTGGAAAAGATCTGTTATATGGTACTTCTACTTCAGCACAGTTTTTACTTTGAAGTGAAAAATAACCCGTTACTGCAAGTGCTGCACCAATGGTAAGAACAAGAGCAATTGCACCTGCATTTCCACCGCATACACTTTCAATTTCAACTAGGGATAATTCACGCATTATGTTCTCCTACTTTTTATAGCTACATAACAAGGATAGATTGCCTATTGAAAATTTCGAATGAATATTAAAATATAAATCAGTAAAAGAGATGAATTTAAAACAGTCAATTATATTTAAGTAGGTCAAGTTTAGCGTTTATACCAGTTACTCTTGAAAAGTAGATGCGTTCATCCGTCATTGCGACCCAGAGCGTAGCGAAGGGGAAGCAATCCAGAATATATCTTGAAAAGACTGTATTGCTTCGCGAAGCGCTCGCAATGACGAAATTTTTAATTTCTTTGTCACCCCGAGCATTCATTGTCATCCCTCGCTACGCTCGGGATCTCGTCTTAAAACATAAACCGATACAAGGCCATAATGGATCGATAAGTGGCAGATCACGGTTTGTCTGCATAAACAAGCCATTAGGTAACGTTTAGCTTGCTAACATAGCAATAAAAATTTACAATTTAACTATCAAATCAGAGGATAGTCACAGTCCTCAACTCATTAAAAAATAAAACAAATACACGAATGTGATAAATGTTAATTTTAAATAAATAGTTTAATTTATTTTGGGGGGTGACTTTATTAAAAATTTATGGCATAATACTTCTGTTTTTAAATAAAAATTTATTATGCTAGTTTTAATTTGACTAACGATTGAATAAATAAGCTGTATTAAAAATAAGCTTTCTTATCTTTTTATTCAACACATCGAATTCAAATTGAATTCCAAAAAAGTCTGATTTTTACAATTAAAATAATAATCCCAATAAATTGATCTTCACTGATCTTAAACTTTGTCGTGTCTAAAAAAATAATATTAATTAACGAGGTATGTTAAGGGAGGTAGTATTATGCTTGTTACCTCAACAGCAAAAACGCCAAATCAAGAAAATACACTTAATCTCATTTCAAAGGGATCTGTCGGTGGACTTTGGCGCATTTGTTTTCCCTTAATGTTATCTGCATTATCTGGCACACTCATGATATTTTTTGCGCGTATTATCCTTGCACAATATGATACGCGAGCCATGATTGCCGCTACCACTGCTTCCAGTATTTTTACGGTGTTTCAATTTGGCGCAATGTCAATTGCCATGATTGCAGAAGTATTTGTCGGGCAATTTAATGGCGCTACACGTTGGGAAGAAATCAGCCGTCCGGTTTGGCAGATGATTTGGTTCTCTTTAGGCTGTTTTTTCATCATGGCACCTATTGGCATTTGGGGGAGTCATTGGTTTATTCCGGCAGAACTTGCTCAAGAGGGTGGTGCCTATTTTAAATGGATGATGATATTTGGTCCAATCTTTGCATTAGTCTCTGCATTATCTTCTTTTTTTATTGGGCGTGGAAAAGTGAAAATAGTCACTTTGTCTGTGATTGTTGGCAATCTGTTAAATTTAGTATTTGTTTTAGCCTTCGTGTTTGGGATCAACGGCTTGATTCAACCCATGGGCGCAAAAGGTGCAGCCATCGCCACCGGGCTTGCTGAACTCATCGTTGCCATTGGCTTATTTTCAATATTCTTAAATCCTTACAATCGCAAAAAATATCACACCTTTAACTGGCAATTTGATAAAAATATCTTTATACAATGCATTAAAATCGCTTTGCCAAATACCTTTGGGCACATGGTTGCGCTTGCCGCTTGGGCAACCATGATGTTACTACTTGCCGATAAAGGCAGCGAGCACATGACAGTGATGTCAATCGGGCTAAGCATTTGGTCGCTCTTTTCATTTATTACTGAAGGGCTACAAAAAGGTGTCACCGCCGTTGCTGCAAATTGCATTGGTGCACGTAATAATAAAAGTGTTTCTGAGGTAATGAAATCAGGTCTTAAACTTCAATTTACCTTAGCCTTAGTTTTTTCGTTGCCATTAATCGTAATGCCAGAATTACTCGTTCAATTCTTTATTCCAGCGCAGCTCGAATCAACTCCCGAGGGTATGCGTTTACAAGAGTTGCTTAATACCAGTTGCCGATGGTTGTGGGTAGCGTTTCTTTTCGATGGCATGGCTTGGGTGATCGATGGCATTTTAACCGCAGCGGGCGATACGCGATTTATTATGGTAATGAATTCCATTGGGACATGGCTTTTCTGCATCGTGCCTATTTATTTGTTGGTAGTAAAGATGGACGGCAGTCCGATAATGATGCTTCAAGTGATCACTGGGTTTTGCTTTATATTATTTTTGAGTTATTTTTTACGATACCGAAGTAAAATATGGCAGAAAACCCCACTGATCTCCATTACATTTCAAACTGTGAAGCAGCATTGAAGTGATCCCTTACGGACCGTGCAATACCGGCGCAACACTCGAGGTTAACCGCTTACCAATTAAACTTCGCAAAATAACATAAAACACCGGGGTAAGGAATAGACCAAAGAAGGTGACCCCTAACATCCCAAACAGCACAGCCACTCCCATTGCATGGCGCATTTCTGATCCTGCACCAGTGGAGGTAACCAAAGGCACCACGCCCATAATAAATGCAAACGACGTCATTAAAATAGGCCGTAATCGTAAGGACGCAGCTTCCATTGCTGCTTTGAGTGGCGTGCGACCTTCTAGCTCTAACTCACGGGCAAACTCAACAATTAAAATAGCGTTTTTGCAGGCAAGACCCACTAATACGATTAAACCAATTTGCGTAAAGATGTTATTGTCTCCGCCCGAAAGCCAAACCGCACTGATCGCACAAAGCAAACACATCGGAACGATTAAAATCACCGCTAGCGGCAAGGTAAGGCTTTCGTATTGTGCCGCTAAAACTAAAAATACCAGCAACACGCACAACGGGAAAATAAACATCGCAGTATCGCCAGCTAAAATCCGCTGATAAGTGAGTTCCGTCCATTCATAACTCATGCCTTTAGGAAGGGTATCGGTTACAATTTTTTCAATGATCTCTTGGGCTTGGCCAGAAGAAACCCCTGGAGCAGCTCCACCATTGATCTCTGCTGTTCGATAGCCATTGTAACGCATCGCACGCTCAGGGCCGTAGCTTTGACTGACTTTAACCACGCTACCGAGTGGCACCATTTCGCCTGTGGCGTTACGTACCTTTAATTTGGCAATGTCTTCAGCATAACTTCTAAACGGTGCATCCGCTTGTGCAATCACTTGATAGGTGCGCCCAAATAAATTAAAGTCGTTAATATATAAAGATCCTAAATAAATCTGCATGGTTTCAAAAATATTGGTGATAGGAATGCCCAATTGCTTGGCTTTGGTTCGATCTAAATCGACATAAAGCTGGGGCACATTAATTTGATAACCACTAAATACACCAGCCAAAGCAGGATTTTGCCAAGCTTGACCTTGAATAGCTTGGATCACTTTATAAAGGGCTTCGTCACCTAATTCTCCACGATCTTCAATTTGTAATTTAAAACCGCCGGTTGTCCCTAAACCAATAATAGGGGGAGGGGGAAGTACCATCACAAAGGCATCTTTAATTGCGCCAAATTGCATATTGATTGTTTGCGAAATCGCTTCGGCCGAAAGTTTAGCGCCTGGGCGTTCATGAAAAGGTTTAAGGGTCACAAACACAATACCTGCGCTCGAACTCACGGTAAACCCATTGATGGAAAGCCCCGGAAACCCTATGGCATGTTCAACACCGGGTGTTTTAAGCGCGATATCAGACATTCTTCGGATCACATCATCGGTGCGATCTAAAGACGCCGCATCCGGCAATTGCGCAAAGCCGATTAAATATTCTTTATCTTGCTGTGGAATATATCCTGTTGGAACGTGCCAAAAGGCAAAGGCAGTCAAGCCTATTAAAAACAAATAAATCCCCATCGCTAAGGCTTTGCGATTTAACACCTGACCCACTTTGTTGTGATAGGCCAAAGCACTTTGCTTAAAAAAGCGATTAAATGGGTTAAAAATCCACCCTAACTTAGCATCCATAAAGCGCGTAAGCCAATCTTTAGGTGCATCATGTTTTTTAAGTAAAAGTGCAGCCATCGCCGGGCTTAATGTCAAAGAATTGATCGCAGAGATCACAGTAGAAATTGCAATGGTTAAAGCAAATTGCCGATAAAATTGCCCGTTTAAACCACTGACAAAGGCAATAGGAACAAATACTGCAATGAGTGTGAGCCCAATGGCAACAATTGGCCCGCTGACTTCGCGCATTGCTTGATAAGAAGCATCCTTAGGGGAAAGGCCTGCTGCGATGTTACGTTCAACATTTTCCACCACCACGATGGCATCATCGACCACAATCCCAATGGCAAGTACCAATCCAAACAAAGTTAAAGCGTTAATTGAAAAACCCATCGGCAACAAAAGTGCAAAAGTTCCGATAATAGAAACGGGCACGGCCAAAAGCGGAATGATCGATGCACGCCACGTTTGTAGGAAAAGGATCACCACCAACACGACCAAGGCAATCGCTTCGAATAGTGTCACTACCACCGCTTTGATAGAATCACGAACGAAGATGGTGGGATCGTATACAATTTGATAATCCAAATCTTGAGGGAAATCTTGTTTTAATTTTTCCATCGCTGCGCGAATATTGTCGGAAACTTGGATGGTGTTTGAACCGGGTGCTTGAAAAATGCCAAGAGCGACCGCTTGATGATTATCCAACAGTGATCGGAGGGCATAAAATGAAGAGCCTAACTCAACACGAGCAACGTCTTTAAGTCGAGTGACGGCACCATCAGCAGAAGTTTTAATAATAATATCGCCAAATTCTTCTGCCGATTGTAATCGCCCTTTGGTATTCACATTAAGCTGAATATCGACACCAGGTACTGAAGGGGAAGCCCCAATAACACCCGCAGCCACTTGAATATTTTGTTCTCGAATGGCATTTACCACATCACTGGCAAGCATTCCTCGAGCAGCAATTTTATTGGGATCAAGCCACACGCGCATCGCGTAATCACTGCCACCAAATATTTCAACATGACCCACGCCAGGAACACGACGCAAAGTGTCTTTAATATTTAAGGTGGCATAATTTCCTAAATACAACATATCGTAGCGATCATGCGGTGACAAAATATGAACCACTAACGTTAAATCAGACGAACTCTTTTTTGTCGTAACGCCAAATTGACGCACAATATCCGGTAAGCGAGGCAGGGCTTGATTAACGCGATTTTGCACTAATTGCTGTGCTTTGTCGGGATCGGTACCAATTTTAAAGGTAATGGTCAGTATCATCCTGCCATCTGAAGTGCCTTGTGAAAACATATAAAGCATGTCTTCAACGCCATTAATTTGCTCTTCGATCGGTGCTGAAACGGTATCAGAAATGGTTCTAGGATTTGCACCGGGAAAATGTGCTTCGACCACCACAGAAGGGGGGACCACCTCAGGATATTCTGAAATAGGCATATCCCACAGTGAAATGAACCCTACAATAAAAATAAGTAGTGACAATACCGCTGCAAAAATAGGGCGATCAATAAAAAATCGAGAAATATTCATGATGTTCCTTTATTTTGCTCCGCAGGAGCTTCTGCAGCAGCTTCTTTGATTTCCATGGGCACTAACTCAGGCACCACGGGCATGCCAGGTCTGGCGCGTTGTAAACCATTCACGATAATTTTATCGCCTAATTTCAAGCCATTTTCAACTATGCGCAGGCCATCGACCATTGTTCCAAGCGTAATTTCGCGGTACGCCACTTTACTTTCTTTGTCGACGATCAACACAAATTTCTTATTTTGATCGGTTCCAATTGCACGTTCAGTAATCAAAATAGAATTTGTTGTTGATGGATTACCGACTTTAATTCGAGCAAACAATCCAGGTAATAGATCGTGATTGGGATTATCAAATACCGCACGGACCCGAATGGTGCCAGAGGCCGTATTTAAACTATTGTCAAACGAATCAATTCGACCTATACGTGGAGTGCCATTATCACTCGCCAACCCCATTAGAACAGGAAGTTCAGTATAATGCTTGCCATGTAAATTCACTCCGAATTGTAAAAAAGTGTCTTCATCGACTTCAAAATCAGCGTAGATAGGTGAATTAGACACCACCGTTGCTAATATTGCTTTGTGTAATCCAGGGCCAACAAAATTACCCAGAGTAATTTCAGGTCGGCTAATTTTGCCGGTGATCGGCGATTTTATTTTGGTATATTCTAAATTTAAATTAGCCGCATCCAAGGCAGCTTTGGCGCTTTTTAAATTCGCTTCGCTCACATCCAGAGCGTTTTTACGAGTTTCAAATTCACTTTGCGAAATAACTTTATCTTTCAATAATCGCTCTGCACGATTTAAATCGCTTCGGGTTAAAGTGACTTGGGCTTGCATCGAAACGAGATTTCCATGAGTACGCGCAGCTTCAGCCGCGTAAGGCCTTGCGTCAAGCGTAAATAACAAATCCCCCTTTTGCACCAGAGAGCCACTTTTGAAATAGATCCCATCGATGTGTCCCGAGACGCGTGGGTAGATCTCAACATGGTCAACGGCGACGAGACGCCCCGAGAATTCCTTCCATTGTTGAACATCTCGAGTAATGACTTCAGCCACACTGACAGGGGCCGCTTGGCCAAATCCACCATGTGCACCTGAAGATGATGATGAAAAACGGTTATACGTAAAGTAAATGGCCGGAATGATAATCAATATAGCAATGAATTTTTTATTAATTCTTGGGCGCATGAGGGGTTCTCGTTAATAGTAAGCCAGATCTGACATGTTACTTTATATACCCAAATCAGTTCAAGATGCGAAGCATCATTAGAAGTGTTCTTTGACACGAATTCTAAGCAGGGGTCTTCCCGGAATCCCGTATCAAGTACGGGACAAGTTTTGCGTAGCAAATATCCGGGATACAGAGGGGTTTTACCCCTAGGCCGCAGGCCAGTGCTAAAACAAACTTGTATATGCTTGTTATCCACTCAAAACTTTTCCTCCCTTCAATTGTTCCCTTAATCCATTTAGTCAGTAACTCATTGAATCTTAACCAATTTAAAAGTCGTTGAACTTACTTTTTAACGGTGGTGTCTTAATAAGTGTCATAACAAATGATTTAATAAATTTAATTAATTAGGAGACATCCCATGAAAAAAGGTACAGATATTAAACAAAAAATAGAGGATCTACTGGGAACGGCAAGAGAAGGAACTTCTCAAGATTTTGAGAAGTTAGTGACTGATATAGATGATGATGACATTTTTAGACAAGCTGCATCTATTGTAATACCACCAGATAATCAAACTTTATTAATGTTGGCAGTTTCTTCTGGTAATGTGAAAACATTAGAAAGTGTCTTAGAAATGTATAAATTAACGAAAAAATTACCAGAACATTTGCAACTTACCTTAACAAAATCAGGATTGAACATATTACAATGCGCGATGTTATCCAAAAATCCACGGCAGATGGTTAAAATGGTAACAGATCTTGTTATGCAGATGGATCCAACAGGAAGTGAACTATTTAAAATGATGACACAAAACACTAAAGAAAAATTCAACGCTTTGTATCTACATGTAGAAGATCCCGAACGTGGGTTACTATATGCGATCTACAAAGCAAGAGCAAAGATAACAACTCCTGGAGACGTCGCGGCAATTATTAATCAAATCATTGAAAAAATCTATTCAAATGTGGTACCCGAAGATATTATGAAGGTCGTCGGTGATTTGTTGGGTGACAAAGATTGGTTTGCACATGCTTTTGGCAAAGACAAATTATCAGAAATCGCAAGTGGAGATGTAAAGGATCAACGCCTAGTAAGAGAAATTATCTTCTTTGGAATTCGAGCAGGCTTACCTACATTACATGAAGTAAAAACATTAAATAGATTACTCGACGAAGAATTAAAAAAATATACACAAAAGGCAAAGAAGCCTGGCGCGGCCTTAAATTTGACACTATCGTCTTCGTCTCAAAGGCAATCGCTTGCTCGATCAACGAGATCTCTAGCAGACAGCACCAGATTTTCTGGAGCATTTCAATCTGCGGCATCAACTTCTTCCTCAGCGTCACAAACAAGCGCTTCTCCGCAAACTTCTCGATCGAGAGCTACTTCAGCTTCTTCTAAAAAAAGTTTTAGTGATTCGGGTAGTGCTACCTCATCATCTGGTAGATCGCGATCTACTTCAGCGCCTGCACAACCATTTTCATCTACGGCTCCTTCGATAGCCAGACCAAAAACTCCTCCTCCAGCGCAACCTCCCCGAGCTTCTCAAGGTGGCGGCCCTAGAACAAGAGCAGTTTCGACTTCATCGGAGTCTTCTAGTACATCAGCGTCGCCTCCGCCAAGACGTAAAACTCCTCCAGCTCAACCTCCACAACCTTCTCAAGGAGGCGGTAGAGCTAGAGCTGTTTCAACATCATCATCGTCTTCTGACTCAAGCTCGTCATCGGCATCAGATCAAGTTTTTAATTTGACTTTGTCGTCAGCGAACTTACAGCGAGCTCAACAAGCTGCAGGGCAGGCGGCCAAACCTGGTGGGGCAGCACCTGCGACACCAGCTGCTGGGGGAGCACCACCAAGGGTACAACCTGCTGCAAGAGCCCCCGCAAGACCGCAAGGCGCAGCACCTGCAGTACAACCTGCAATCCCACCCGCTGGAAGAGCTGCACCGGGTAGAGCGGCAGCACCTGCAGTACAACCTGCAGGTAGAGCAGCAGCCCCCGTGGTACCACCGGTTAGGCCACAAGCTCCGCCACCACCAGATCCAACCCAAACGATGACAACGACAATGGCACAAACGCACAATCCATCACAGGCTGTTTCTGCTGCGGTAACTACCTATATGAAAACGCATCAAAACAAAGCGCCTAATCAAGGAGAGTTGAACACCATGGCTAGACAAGCTACAAGGGATCCACAAGAGCGTGATAAATTATTGTTAGCAATCAGAAGTCGCTTTAAAAAGTAATGAAATAGTCTTTTCTCATGAGATCATAAATCCCAATGTGGGGTTTATGATCTTATCCTTTTTGCATATACACTAGACACAATGTTCTGATCTGATTTATTTTATCCATTATAAAAATATCCTCTTGAATTAATAACATATTTTGCATTGAAAAACACATAAGTTCATTGAACTAATTTTTTTCAAATATGTCTATTTTTTAGAAAGAGGAGGATAGATTATGGCAACATCTGGTGTAGATCCCAAAAAAATGAAACGCGCAATCGATCGGCTGATAACGTATACCGTACAACAAAAGGGAGTTAAATTTGTAGTTGGTCCCGGCCATATTAAAGAATCAGATATCCATTTAATAAATGAACATCTTAAGGCAAATCGTTATCCAGAATTAGATTATGACTCTGCTACAGGTGTCGGCTATCTTCAATCGAATGTAAGTGAATTTCTCTATGCTGAAAGTGAAAGATTACAACATTCCGTCCCTTTGACAGAGGCTCAATTAAAAGCTCAAGAAAAAACATTAGATGAAGCTTTTAAAGAGTTAACCTCTAGTTTGAATATCACTGAGTCTGAAAAAACACGCGCCTCAAGAAGATCACACTCTCGCCCTTCTAAAGTCGAGCAAAAATCAAAATCGACTCAAATCCAAACGATAACAAAAGGCATCAACACAAAATTATTGAAAGATGCTTTAAATGCGCTATGGGTAAGCATTGCATTATATGGTGAATTAGGTAACACTTTTCATATCGATGATATGACATTTAATCAAAAACAATTTGTTTTGATTAACGATTTTTTGAGATTGAATGGATATTCTGAAATAAAAGTTGATTCAAAATCGAATCAAGGATCGCTTGATGATGATGTCACCGCTTTTCTCGATGCACAAAGGCATGCATTAAATGAACCCGCACCCTCCTGGGAACCTCAGCCTTTACCAGAAGATGCTTTACCAAGATTTATGTCCTCGGGCGCTTTAAAAGAGTCATCCGATAAAAAACGTTCTGTATATATCGGCAAAGAAAAAGATATCTTATCGGGGAAAGCCGCAAGTGATCACCGAAAAAAACTGCAAGAAGAATTCTTCACTCCAAGAGAAGAATCTACCGCTCCTCAAATTGGGGACAGTGGGCTTGCTAGTGACACTATTGGTGAAGAACTCTTTCAAGCGATTGATAATCTAACATCCAATTTTACAGAAAATTTAGTTGGCGATCATCAACCCTTTTTGGTTGGTCAACACGATGTTACTCAAGAGAATTTGTCAATGATCAAAGGTTTTTTAAGTGCTAACGGAATGGGTAATGAACTTAAAATGGAGTCACCACTGCGTTGGATGATTGGCAAAAAAGGTAAGGCCTTTCTTGATAAAGCTGAAGCCAATTATCTACGTCGTAAGATGAGCGCCGAGGAAGCCAAACGACACTCCACTGAGGTACAAAAATTACTCCACCAATCAGAGGTGGCAGCAGAACCACAAACTGATGCAGATAAAATTAAAGCGCTATTTTCAGCAGCCAGTACCGGAACAACTAAAGAATTTGAAGATCTTGCTGACGAAATAGATGATGATGATATTTTTAGAGCTGCCGTATCTGAAGTAGCACCCGATAATGAAACTTTGCTATCGTGCGGTGTTTTTTCAGGTAAGGTAGACACTTTAAATTTAGTGTTAAGGTTGTACTCTTTATATGGCAATTTAAATGAACATTTGAGATTGCTTTCAACTCAATTACAAACAAATATACTACAAATGGCTGTCTTAACCGAAAATCCACAAATAGTTGAAAAAGTCATAGATCTTATTTTAGAGCTTGATCCTTCTGGAACGGAATTAGGCGCAATGGTAAAACATCAAGCAAAAAATGGTTTGAATACTTTTGACTTCGGTTTTAACTATCCAGCTAGTGGCTTGTTAGATATGATTAATCCCAAACTAAGTAAACACGTTGAAGAGACTTTGAAAAAACAGGACTCGATATCTAGCTCGGGTGCTTTAGTTTCACCAAGAGCTAGCACAAGCGCAAGCGCTGAACCAACTTTGCCACGTTCAAGGGCATCTTCAATCTCTTCCACTGCTTCACGAAAAAGTGCTACTCCTGCTTCATCTTCAAAATCAGGAACAGCATCGCCTACAATCCCTTCTCAGGCTTCGAGCTCGAGTTCAAGATATGCCTCGCCTCGATCGAGTCTAAGCTCAACATCCACAGAAAAAGAAGAATTTAATTTACCTATGCCGGATGTACTTAAAACGAGGGGCTCTACAAAAGGGCAACCAGCGCCTGCGGTACCACCTGCTGGCAGAGCACCTGCTAGACCACAAAGTGCAGCGCCCGCAGTACCGCCTGCTGGCAGAGCACCTGCTAGTTCACAAACAGCAGCGCCCGCCGTACCACCTGCTGGCAGAGCACCTGCTAGTTCACAAAGAGCAGCACCCGCCATACCACCTGCTGGTGCAGCAGCAGCACCTGCTATCCCACCCGCTAGACAACAACAACCAGCCGCCCCAATTATTCAACCTTTGGTTGCACCAGAAGATCCGACTCAAAAGGCAATGACAACGACAATGGCACAAACGCACAATCCAGCACAAGCAGTTTCTGTTGCCGTCACTACCTATATGATAACGCATCAGAATAGAGCACCTAATCAAGGAGAGTTGAACACGATGGCGCGACAAGCGACAACGGATCCAAAAGAGCGTGATAAATTATTGTTAATCATCAGAGAGCGCTTTAAGAAGCGATAAAAAGTGTTTTGTTTGAACGGATCTTTTTAATGAGGTTTATGCTGTTCATCCCATCTTCTTTTGCGTTCACGCTCACGTTCAGCTTCATGCTCGTGATCGTGATCGCTTCCTGGTTCTCTCGGTTTTTCGTGATGACTAGGATGTTCTTCTGGGCTTTCGTGTTTGGGGCGGTTTGCAGCAAATTGACGATTTACCAACATGGTAGAGTGTTCATAAAGCGATTTCATTTTTCCCATCCTTCATAACTGGTTTTTCTGATCTCAGATGGATTATATATCGGTATTAGAAAAACTTTCTTTAAGACAGGTTTTCTTTTGACAGGTAGGGTAGGGGACGAGCCTCTGTGCACTAAATCTGCACGGAAAAAGAGATGTGCACCTACACCCATTTTTGCTATGACGGTACACTGTTCCGGCATTTAATACATAATAATGCCAGGGCGAAGGCAACAAAGTTATAAAAGCAAAATGGGAAGAGCATAGAATAGTATGGGGGTACGCTACCACAGGAGCTCTCCCCTCGCTCCCATTAGCGCTGCGGCTCTGATGTAACAACTCACCAGTATTCACTGGTTTCGTTCTCTGTACATTAAGCCCCAGTATGCCATTTGGATTGCGGATTGATAACCAATCCACCGTACTCCTTATAGAGGGGAGTAAAAACCCACGCCTCAGAAAGATGATACTTTTTACAAAGTACCACTTCCTAAATTTAAGGAGAAAATCCAACGTAAGTAACGTATCCCTTAAATTTATTATATGACTTTCACCTGTTAATTAATACGAGGAATACCTCATAATTTATTATATATCGTACAGCACTACGCCATTTTTATCGGTACCATTACTCAAATGGCAAGTAAAAGACACTGCTTTATGTTTGGTAAATGCTTTGGGATCAAGATATTCATTAAATACTTTTACGGTATTATCTTCATAAACCCGAATTCGACCGTAATGATACACTGTGCCAAATTTTCCATGTTCCAGTAGCATATGTGTCGAGGTGGCAATGATATTTTTCTTTTCACCATTTTCTTCTAGTTGATAGATATTAAAGTTAGTAAAATTTGCGCCACCGATCACATCCGCTTTTTTAACCTCTGTGCTATCTGCTTTACATTTATTAAGCGTCATAATTGCTCTTACTGAATGCCCTTCCGTGAGCGCTTGAGAAAGCTCAGGATACGTCGACAATATTTTAGGATTTGCTGCGAAAATCACTTGTGAAACACTCATTAAGGCAATTGTTGATACTAAACCTTTCAAATTGATCATAAATTTCTATTCCTTTTTGCATTTATCGATGGGGGTTTCCTAAGGGGGAGAATCGCGATTCTCCCCCTTAGGTGCAAGCGCGGATTCATTCCGCGCGCAGCATACAAACAAGGAGCGCAGCGGGGGAC